>JBATLM010000044.1:0-18431 GCA_049289315.1 Cyclobacteriaceae bacterium | reverse complement strand
GTATAAGACAACAGGTAAGGTGCCAGTTGGCGGGCAGTTCACCAAAATTAATATTTCCAATACAAGTACAGGTGAAACAGCTTTGGATGCACTGAACGGAACACAGTTTAGTATCCCCGTAAGTAGTTTGTTTACAAATGACCCTACTGAGACTAGAGATCCGAAAATTTTGGCTTCCTTCTTTGAGGTAATGGTGGATACGGAACTTATTTCCGGTGTGTTCAAAGTAGCTGAAGATAAAACGTGTTCTGTAGATGTTACCCTCAATGGAAATACTGCAAACATTCCTTTAGA
Organism: Cyclobacteriaceae bacterium; assembly: GCA_049289315.1. Classification (GTDB taxonomy): domain Bacteria; phylum Bacteroidota; class Bacteroidia; order Cytophagales; family Cyclobacteriaceae; genus ELB16-189. The sequence goes on along the minus strand of JBATLM010000044.1, from coordinate 18,137 downwards.
ATATACTTCAGATAATGATACCCGGTTTTCATTTGATGGTGTAATGAACCTGGAAGACTGGGATGCTTTAGGTGCAGTAGCTTCACTCAACAAAACTTGCGAAGCCCTGCATACTGGCATGGATGGAGTGAGTAAAACATGGAGTGATGTGGCAGTTCACGGTGAAGTATTGTTGAAGAAGAATTAGACTTAGCAATTACTTTTTCTCGGCTTTGTCCAAGCTGTTCTAAGTCCATCTGCTAACTGAGCTATTTTTCTTAACTTAGAACTATGGCTGAACAATTCAACATACGCCATTACCAACCTGCCGACCGAGAGACAGTGATAGAGGTATTCAAATTAAACACGCCTGAGTTTTTCGATGTTAAAGAACAGGTAGATTTGGAAGAATACCTGGATCATTATTGGGGCACCTACTTTGTAATGGAAGAGGAGAGTAGGATTGTTGGTTGCGGTGGATATCATTTTGAAGCAGATGGCCAGACAGGGAGACTGTCCTGGGATTTTTTTGATCCCCAGTACAAAGGGAGAGGCTTGGGAAGGCAGATGATTGCTCACTGTTTGGAGGAGCTGAGGAAAAGTCCTCATTTAGAAAAAACTGCGGTGTGGACGAGCCAACTTGCGTATCAGTTTTATGCCCGATTTGGGTTTGAAACACAAGAGATCAAAGAAGACTTTTGGGGGCCTGGTCTGGACTTATACAGGATGGAGATGTAGTAGTCAAGTGCCTCATTTAAGATGAAGTAGAATGAATATTGAGTTAAGGGATTACAAAATGGAAATCGCAGAGCAGTTTGCGAAATATAGAAATAACTCAACTGTACTTGATAATGGTTACGACAGTGTACCTAACCCTTACACCCTCAACGATGCCAAGGAGTTTATTGCACTTCAGCTGATTACAAAACCTGGACAAAGGCAACTGATATTTTGTGACAACCAACTTGCAGGGGAAGTTGGGATTTCAATAAATGAAGATGTCTTTCGAATGAGTGCAGAAATAGGATATTTTATTGCCGAGCCTTTTTGGGGTATGGGTATTGCGACTGAAGCTATTAGGATGATGATTGAGTATGCTTTTAAGAACTTTGATGTCATAAGAATTGAGGCTGGAGTCTTTGAATTCAATAAGTCCTCAATGCGGGTTTTGGAGAAAAATGGGTTTCATTTAGAAAGTATTAAGAAGAAGGCTGTATTTAAGAATGGAAAAATTCTTGATGACCACATTTGGGTGAAGCTAAAGGAGTAACTCAATGGGATTGGAGTGGGTAACAAGCTACTTGTCTGTTCTTCCATATGCTGTAATGTGGTGGCTGGTTATTAACATGATCATTTGTTTATGGCTAAGAAAGATGCAAATAAAGCGATGACTGAACTTAATCGTTTTAGAAATCAATAATGAGTTACTTCATAACTTTGTCAGGATACCAAAGCTATATAAAGAAGGTGTTTTCAATTAATCACATATAGGGTGGCTACAGATAAAAAGTTTGTTGAGTATGTAGTTGGTCAGATTGAGAAGTCAGGTGAAATCACTGCCAAAAGTATGTTCGGTGAATATGGAGTATTTTCGAATGGTAAGATATTTGCCCTTATCTGTGATAACAAACTGTTTATTAAACCAAGTGAAGGAGGAAGAACTTTTATAAAAGATGTGATTGAGGCGCCTCCTTATCCAGGAGCGAAGAATTGTTTTCTTATTGAAGAGCAGTTAGAGGATATCAAATGGCTTAGCAAGTTGGTGCGCATCACGCTAAAAGAATTGCCTGAACCTAAGCCAAGGAAAAAGAAGGGTAAGAAGTAACCTGCCATTCTTCAGGTTTATCGGCCTCTATCCAGCAATTGTTTGATCCTGCTTTCTATTATCGTTAAACTGTACCTTATACAAACCTAACCTATACTATGAGGCTTATTATGCTTTTACTTGTGAGCACATGCCTGGCTTTGCCGGCTCGCTCGCAAAATTCGATTTATGAACTCCCCATACAGGAGAAAATATTTGATAATGGCCTTCGGCTACTTGTTCTAGAGCGGCCCGGAGATCATCGAGTGGAATGTAAAATTTACACCGACTTTGGTTCCATCGTAGAGGAGCCTGGGCAATTGGGATCTGCTCATTATCTAGAGCATTTGATGTTTAAGGGTACTAAAACATTAGGTACATCCAACTGGCAGGCTGAATCAAAATTGATCGAAGAGCTATATGCAGCTGAAGCAGAACTGATTGAGGAGTTGAACAAAGAAAGAAATACCCTTCGGGAACGTGGTGTATTTCATGGTGACAAATGGACAGCCACCACTCCTAAGATTGATGAGCTTCGTCAAAAAATAGCGGGCATTGATACAAAGATTAACGAGCTGAGGGATATGGGCACTACCATGAGGTGGTACCAGGCCTATGGCGGAACTGGACTTACCGCTACAACAGAGCAAGAGTATATGAAGTTTGATATCAACTTGCCAGCCAATAGGGCGGAGTTGTTTCTTAGGATGGAGTCGGATAGAATGACCAATACCATCTTTCGTGGGTTTGATGAGGAGCGAATGATTTTGGTTGAACAACGATTAGGAGACCTTAACCGGTTGAGTACACCCTATTACGAACAGATGAGTGCCATGGTGGGTGTAGTGCATCCGGTATTTTGGCCAGAGGGATATCCAACAGATTTTTATCAATACACAAGGCATTATGAAAAAGACCTCTATGAAAGGTATTTCGTACCCAATAACACAACCATCATTTTAATTGGGGGCGTGAAGTTCGATGATATGGTTGCTCTTACTGAAAAGCATTTTGCCCGGTTAGAACGCAAACCTGAGCCATCGGAGTCCAGTTCAATTGAACCTGTTCCCAATGCAGACAAGAGATTGGTATATAGAAGCGAAAAATTACGACCAGGAGTAGAAGCACGTTTTCTAATTCCGGGAGTAGGGCATGAGGATCGTCCGGTTGTTGACGTGATTATGGCAGTTGCTCAACGAAAATTAGAGAAGAGTTTGAGTGCTAATAGTATTGCAGGGAGTGTAAGTGTAAATACACGCGTGGTACACACTTCGATGTTTGGAATACCAGGGTCAATCAATTTTGAAATAGGGCTGACTAAGGAGTCAGATTTGGGAAGGGCTGAATCCGTGCTGTTAAAAACAATTGAAGAATTGAAGTCTTCATTGTCCGATACTGAATTGGCGGTAGCGAAAAAGAAGTTGCGCAATGAATGGCTTCGCACAAAACTAGATGCTAGTGATTTGAATTTTGCTATCGGTCACTTTCAGGTGATGGATTCTTGGAAGACATTGGAAGAATATATGAAAGCACGGGAAGCATCCACTACTGCTGATGTAAATAGAGTTGCTTCCACCTATTTTATTGAGAATAACAGAACGATTGGTATTGTTAAAAAGCCCTGATCGCCAAAAAAGATAATAAACATGAAAAACATATATAGAATTTTATCTCTTGCAGTTATTGTGTTGATGGCAAGTTGCCAATCGGGTAATAAATATGAACAAGGACTGGACTATCAACATCCAACAGAATTGGGTTTGGAGGCATCTAATTTTAAAATGCCTAATCCTGAAGACTATAAGGTAACACTAGACAACGGGCTTACAGCGTTTTTAGTTACTGGAAAAGAAGTACCTCTAGTTACCGTAACTGCTTACATAGTTGCAGGAAAGGCATTTGATGATAAGGCAGGAGTTGCTGAAACACTTGCTGCCATTTTGAAGAGTGGATGTAGCGGTACTTTCAGGAATTTTCATCAGGTAGCAGATGACCTTGCGGCTGAATACACTGTAATGATGGATCAGGAGGGAACCTCCATTTCATTGAACGTGGCAAGTGAAGATGTGGCCTGGGCGATGTCAGCCTTGTCCAATATTTTGCAAAGCCCTTGTATTAATAGTCAAACAGTGTCGGCTTATAAGGGAAGTGGCGTGAGCAATGCAATGAATGGGCGTAGCGCTTTTGATGGCAACCTAAATGTAACTGTTGGTTTATTCAATTTGCATTTGTACGATGGACATCCTTATACAACTGAAGTATCTTCTGCACAAGCTGCAGCAGTTTCGGTAGGAGAAGTTTCAGCTTTTTACAAAAAATACTTTACACCGTCTAATGTATCCATCGGTATAGGTGGAGACTTTGATAGAAACGCGGTAGAGAAATTATTAAAAGATGGTTTTGGCGTTTGGTCAGGAACTGCGCCTCCCACGATTGAAATGGCTTCTGCTATTAGCCCTAAAAAACAAACGGAAGAGTATTCAGCTGATAAACTACAGTCTTGGTATGTGGCGGGTCATGCATTGCCTGTGCTAAGTGCAGAAGAGATTCCTGCACTGGAAGTAATGAATTATGTTTTGGGTGGTGGCCACTTTGATACGCGACTCTTTAAAGAAACAAGAGACTTGAGGGGATTGACTAATGATGCCAGCGGATTTCTTACATTCAGACAATATGGTCCGGGTAGTTATGATTTTAGGACTTATGGCCGGCCAGAGGTGCTGGCGCAATTGGAGGAGATCGTTCTGACTGAAGCTAATAAAATCAGAGATGAAGAAGTGAGTGATGAGGAGCTAATGGTGGCTCAGGGAGCATTGGCTGATGGCGTATTTGAGGAAAAATTTCAAAACAGCCATAAGACCGCAGCTACTTTAGCTGCTGAGTTTAATAAGTATCAGTCTTTTGAAAGACTATCTGCTTATTCTGAACGTATTCGTGCGGTAACGAAAGCTGATGTAAAGGAGGCAGCCAATAAGTATTTGCATCCCGATCAGTTTTTGACCACTAAGATAATTTCCAAGTAATAGGGCAGCCGGTGCGAGTCCATCTCGCACTGGTTTTATTTTACCTCGGCCTCATCATTGTCTTCGCGTTTATCTACTTGTTCTATTTTTATATCTCTGTTCATGAACCGTTCTCTACCGCCAGGGAGTATTACACCTGTAATGCCTAAGCCAAACGCAGCAAGGAGCATGAACAATACCATCGCCAATAGGCGTAGGGCTTTCTTTACCTTATTCATGTATTAAGAAATGATGCCATAATGAAATGGCATTGTGTTATTAAATTATTTTTGAGGTGTTGGCTACATATCCAACATTAGAGTATGATTAAACTCTGTTGAGGAGATAGTCTTCTGGAACGGAAAGGTGTTGCGTGAAATGCTTGAGAAATGTTCTTTGGTCTAGGGAATAGATATTGACTTTGTTTCTCAGGCACTGAACAATGATTATCGAGTTATAAGACTTTAAGATAGTCCTATAAATAATGTTCGTTATACCATGTTTGGGTGCAGCGTAGGTGTGATAGAAGTAAAAAACCTTTTCAGCTCCTTTGGTAATTAATTGTTCCGTCTGATCTCCAAAAGGAGTAATGGAGATCGGATTTGCTGCTGGAGCAAATGAGAATAGACCAAGAATTATTACCGCACTGGATAATATTTTTATTAATGAGTGTTGAATAGATGTGAATCTAGTATTGAGCATCTACAATAAAGATAGAAAAAGCGAGCAATTATTTTTACTAAAACACTATTCTCCAAACCAGTTTAGCAACACCGGTATTGGTGTTGGGGGTGCGAAGATTAAGGTTTCCGGTGTCATTGTAACTCTGATTAAGCACAAAAAAGAAATCTGTACCCACTTTTGGAATCCAATGTAAACGAAAATTACCCGCAAGATAATCTTCTACAGAGTTCCATTGGATGAAATAAGAAAGAGAGAGTTTAGTGGTAAAAGCATAGTTGATAAATTGAGCTAATTCGTTCGTGTCAACACTGCCTTCGGGTAAGCGTATGCTATTGAATGTATACAATGTACTTAAATTAAGATGTCTTCCCAGATTAATGCCCACTTCGGTATCAAAGGTTTTAATGTGCCCCGTATAATATCCACCCCAAGCATACTTATAGGTAGACCAAAGCCTTCGCCCCTGAAAAGTACCAAACTGAAATTGCTGTCGATACATCCAATATTTCCCGGACGGTATAGTGATGGAAGTTGTCAGATCAAAAGCGTCATCAGGGCGATCGTATTGTTGGACGAGATTGTATTCAAAAAACTCTCCACTCTTGAAAAAGAAACCTACTGGTCTGCTCTCGTTAAAGAATGACTCCATTTGTCCAGTGCTCAGTGTTTCATAATAATCAATGCCCCAAGGTTTCAAATTCATTTTACGGATACCATAAGCGGTCAGCCATCGTGGCGTTAATCGAAAGTTAAATCGATATTGCCTGTAGTTATCCCTATTCACAAATCCAGATTCGGCATTGAAATCAGAAGTTACTTCGCCAATAGAAGCAAAGAGATCCATCGCATCATTGGGATAGTCTACAAAGACCCGATAAGCGTAACCATTGCCATCGGGGTTTTGTACAGATTCATCTTTGTACGATGTAAAGCTGTGTGCAAAATTGGCATACACAATAAGATTCTTGTTTTTAAGAAACTCGGAAGTGTTGTAGGTAGCATCTGCACCTGTCACTTGGTTGCTTCTATCTGAGCTGATCTTCGAGGTGGTTATAAATCCAAGATTGGATTGTTTGCCCATATCGTGCCGGTAACGTAGAACGGTGTGGTTTATGGAAGGAACAGTATCCTTGCTGGCGGACTGAATGGAGAGAAACCCGATATTGCTTCTCCCTTCTTTGCCAAACAATCTCAGGCCGGCAATTACGGGGACGGTCTGCCTATTTTCAAGCCCAATCGTGCGCGTATAAAATGCGCTGTTGTCGTTACCAAAAGCAAATTCATAATTTTGAGATCCCTCTAGAAAGAACTCTCTTTTTTCCGGGTAGAAAACACTGAATCGGGTAAGGTTAACAGGAATGCGGTCCGCTTCAACCTGGGCAAAGTCTGTATTGGTAGTTAGGTTTAATTTAAGGGTAGGGGTAATGTTTACATTGAGGTCTGCACCCAATTTATTGGTATAGTCAGTGTTTGTTTGTTTTGTGTCATCGTATCCACTGAGGCCATAGGGTTTGAATTCAAAACGTATTGAATAACCAATGTCTTCTATGCCACTCAGTGTACCTGCGTTAACAATACTTTCAAAATTGAAGTCACGTGACCAGCCCTGCCATCTTGCTTGCTCATTTTTTGATCGGATGTTTCTTTCAAAGTTGATGGCCCAAATATGTTGGTCATTTTTCTTAAATTTTAATGAGGTGAAAGGAATGACTATTTCGGCAAACCAGCCTTCATCATTGATAGTAGTTTTAGCATCCCAAACTCCATTCCAATCTATATTACTACTCTCATTACCTGACACCAGCAAATCGGCACGTGCTCCAAGTGGATTGATAACAAATTCATAACCATTACGCCTGTCGTTAAATGGACTTAGAATTACTTTAAAATTGTCATCGGTGTCAAAATCGAAATCACGCTGCAGAAATTTAGCTACGATGGATTTGGGATCTTTTTGATAGGCCCACACACCGATATACAATGCCAGGTCGGTATAGACTACAGCTACTTCAGTATGCTCCGTAGCTGGTTGACCAAAGTCGAGTTCTCGTTGCGTAAAGTTGCTGATGTGTGTAGCCTGACTCCACGCAGGTTCAGTAAGATTGCCATCAAAATTGATCTCATCAGAAAGAAAGGCCTTGATAGTGTCAGGTTGAGAATGTTGTGCAAGTAGATGCAGAGACTGGGATAGAAGAAGTAGGAGGAATAGCCTTTGCATGAATGACAAGTTATAAAAAGACAAACAACCTTTTCTAATCCCTTACTTTAAAAGTTCCAGCGTAACCAAATACGCACAATGGTCTGAGGCAATGGCATCAGCAATTACTTCTTTCTTGATCACTTGCCATTTATTTTTCGGGTAGTACATTACATAATCAATTTTTTTTATTGGGTTGTCTGAGGGGAAGGTGAAAGCAGGGTTTTCCTTGTCGTAGGAGGGCATCCACATTTGTTCAAGTATAGAGATGGGTGCGCTTCCTGGCTCTCCGTTCAAGTCGCCAGCCAAAATTGTGGGATATCGGTTGTTGATGAATACCCTGTTGATTTCTTTAGCCTGTTGAACGCGATCCGTATCCTCTTTAAGGTGATCTAGATGAGTGCCAATAAAAGCGATCGTATCTCCTGAGGGTAGAATGGTAATAATTTCCAAAGCGGCACGAGGTTCGTTGCCAGGAGAAAAAGGAAGGGGGACATTCCGTGTTTGAAGGAAAGAGTATCTGGACAGCACACCCTCACCATATTCTCCTCCATCGTAGGGCATGGCTCGGGCAAACAATGGAGCAAGCTTTGCCCTCCACCCCAACTCAGTGACAAGGTCATATCCTTTGGCCCTTCGTGTTTTGTAGTCTACCTCTTGAAGAGCCACCAAATCCGGGTCAGCATCTATGATTACTTTCGCGATGGCATCCAAATCAAAATCACCTTTGGTGGTAGCGCCATGCAGGATATTAAATGAAAGCACTTTTACTATTCTGGTATTTTTTTCCTGCGAATAGGAGGGGAGGTACAGAATAATACATAACAAAGACGCGAGTATTTTCATAGATGCAATATGGAACAAGATCTACTTTTGTTCAAACGGGTTGGATTGCTTTTATCTCCAATTATCGATAATTATGTACTATCGTTAAAAGTATTGTCTACAATTGAATAATTGATAACCTACATATGAAAAACACAATTGCATTTCTTCTCTTTTCACTTAGCCTCTCCTTCGCATTTGCACAGGAGGTAGATTTAAATGCAGTCCACCGCATCAAAGAGGAAGGGCTTAATAATTCTAAAGTAGAAGAAATAGCATTTCGTCTTACCGATGCCTCAGGGCCTAGGCTCACCAATTCAGCCGGATACACCCGTGCTGCAGATTGGGCGGTAAAGCAATTAACGGAGTGGGGTCTTAAAAACGCCAAACAGGAAAAGTGGGGAGACTTTGGAAAGGGATGGCAGATAGATAAAAGTTATGTAGCCATGACGGCTCCTTATTACTTTCAAATCAGTGGAACGCCAAAGGCCTGGACAGGAGGAACGAATGGCCCCATCTCTGGGGAGGTAACTTTATTAGCCATAGATAAGGAAGAGGACTTTAAAAAGTTTGAGGGTAAAATTGGAGGTAAAATCGTTTTGGTAAAAAGCGGTGCCAGTACAAACCCAACATTTGAGGCAGACGCTTCGCGCATGACAGATAAGGAGTTGGCGGATCTGGCTAAACAACCTATTGGTTCCTCAAGCAGATACACACCCGAGATGATTGCTCAATATTTGGCAAGAAGAGCATTTAACCGGAAGGTCGATGAGTTTTTGAAGAATGAAAAAGCACAACTTGTAATCAGAGGCCGAAACGGAAAACATGGTACTTATTTTACTAGTAATGGCGCTTCTTACAGCGTAGATGCAACTCCGGCCATCGCTGAAGTGGAAACTGCACCCGAACACGCAGACCTGATGGCACGATTATTAGAAAAAGGAATTTCCGTTAAGGTGGAAGCAGATATCAAAACTACATTCACTTCAGAGCCTGCTTCATACAATGTTATTGGCGAAATCCCGGGAACAGATAAAGACCTCAACGCTGAATTGGTAATGCTAGGTGGCCACCTTGATTCGTGGCATGCGGGTACAGGTGCTACAGATAATGCAGCAGGGTGTATTGTGATGATGGAAGCGGTAAGAATTTTACAGGCAACGGGTTTGCAGCCAAGAAGAACCATCCGTATTGCACTGTGGTCTGGAGAGGAGCAGGGGCTTTATGGGTCAAGAAATTATGTAAAAAACCATTTTGCTGACCCCGCGGATATGAAGTTGAAGGGGGATCATAACAAGGTATCTGGCTATTATAATATTGATAATGGAACGGGAAGAATACGTGGTATCTATTTACAAGGAAATGATGCCGTACGTCCCATCTTTGAAAAGTGGTTCACGCCCTTTTCTGACATGATAGACAATACCACAGTGACTATTCAGGATACAGGCGGAACAGATCACCTTGCTTTTGATGCTGTGGGTATTCCAGGATTTCAATTTATTCAGGATCCGGTTGAATACAACACCCGTACACATCATACCAATGTGGATACCTATGAAAGGTTAATGATTGATGATTTGAAGCAGATGGCGGTAATTGTTGCTACGTTCGTCTACAATACTGCCCAGCGGCAGGAAAAATTACCTCGGAAGCCGCTGCCAGCAGCTCAGGGACCAAGTCAGTTTTAATAAAGATTAAAAAAGAATGTATAGGACTTGTTAAAAGATCAATCCTTTGGTTTTATAACAAGTCCTGTTTCTCTGTCGTAAGGAATGATGTTGTCCCATTCATTAGCAGCCGACCTTGAAACAAAGGCAACCACAGGTTCAGTATCACTCATGTTGAAGACCTCGTGAGGCACACCTGATTTTATGAAAATAAAATCACCTGCTGTATTCTCTAGCGTCTTTTTGAGCTTATCACCAAATTCATGACGAACATTGCCTTCAAGAATATAAAGCATGACTTCGAAGCCATCGTGTATATGTGCGTATGCCACTCCTCCAGGAGGGATGGTAGCGATATTTACAGAGAGTTTTTGTGATCCCACATTCTTCTGCGACATGCCTTGTTTGTAGTGAATTCCGTTCCAATCGCGCTTAGCCCCACCACCTCTGATAGTGACGATGCCATCATGGTCTTCTACTGCGTTCATCTGAATGTTGTCTTCTTTTTTCTTGAAGTCTTTCATGTGAAATCACTTAAGTTTGGTTAACTAATTTACTCAAATTTACTTAACTGATGCTGTCATAGATGTAACCCAAAAGTACCGCCACCAATGCCATTGGGATTACCCATTTTATCCAGAAGTAAAGAAGGGAGGTAGTTACGTTTTTGGTAGTAGAAGAAAACATACCATCCAAAACAGTAGATTTTTTCACTCCCCAAGTGAGCCCAAGAATACAAAGTACACTACCCAGCACTTGCATGCCCGAGCCAAAGATCAAATCCAGAACGCCAATCAGGTCAGGGTGAAAGGCACTGGGAAAAGCAAGTGTGGCCTGAATAACTCCAATTATAACTAGTATTTTCTTTTGGCTAAGATGAGGCTTTTCATTGAGCACACTGACAAAAGGTACCTGGTAGGCGGCTATAAGTGAAAGAAATGCTACCAGTGAGAGGGCGATTAAAAAGAGTGATCCTATCCATCTGCCTCCAGGCATTGTTCCAAATAGTTGTGGAAACGTATTGAAGATCAACCCCGGGCCGGAAGCCATGTCCAATCCAAAAACGAGGATGGAAGGGACAAGAAATAAGCTGACCAAAAGCGATGCGCCTACATCTCCCAGTCCAGTGAAGAATGCCATCTTTGGAATGCTTTCCTCCTTTTTCATAAAACCCGCATAGACCAACACGAAAGTGCCACCGAGACCCACTGAAAAAAAGGCTTGCCCTAATGCGGCAAACACTTCTGTTGAATTGAGGGCGTCAAGATTCGGCTTAAGGAAAGTGGCAAATTTATCAATTGCTCCAGGCAACGTAAGTGCATGAAAAATCATGTACAACAGTGACAACACAAAGAAAGGCATGATGATTTTGCTTAACCACTCTATGCCCTTAACAAGTCCTTTATGAATAACATATAAAGAACTGATTATCATTATAATAGATAATCCATATTGGATAGAAACATTGGATAGTAATCCTTGAAAGTGATCGGTTGATCCTTGATTGAAACCTTGTATAACTGAATAGCCAGTTGTAAAGATTACATTAGCAACTACCACAGCATAGTAGGAACCCGCTATTGTTACTACTGAAAGCAAAAGGTACCCTACCAGGGAGCCAGCATTTTTTCCAAGTATGTTGCGAAACGCATCCAGGGTACCCTTGCCACTCATTCTGCCCAATGCCATTTCAGCCATCAATGCAGGGTAGGCAAACAGGATGGTAAACAGCAAGTAGATGGCAAGAAAAGCACTACCTCCATAACTCCCCATCATATAGGGAAAGCGCCACACATTACCCAAGCCGACAGCTACACCTACCATAGTAAGAATGGTGGCAAGACCGGAGGTATATTGAGGCTTGTTGGATTCCATCGGGTAGTTAAATGGTCGCTTGAAAAGACAATATAGCCTCTGCTTATCTAATAATAGAATTGGTTACCCATTTCAAAGTGCAACTTTATGAACAATGCATCGTATACCGATATATCGTATAACAAAGTGATTTCGTATGTATCCATCCCAGCTTTTAAAGGGCACCTTTCAAACCATTATTCTTAAATTACTAAAGGAAAACAGGCGAATGTATGGCTATGAGATTTCCCAAATGGTGAAAGAACAAACTGGGGGTGAAATTCATCTCCCTGAAGGTTCACTGTATCCCATTCTACACAAGATGGCAGAAGAAGGACTGGTGAAGATGGAAAAAGAAGCAATCGGGAAGAGAGTAAGAAGGTATTATTCCTTAACAAAGGCAGGTACACATGAGGCCAGGTTTAAGCTTGAAGAGTTTGAAAGGTTTGTGATTACGATGCAGCAATTGCTATTACCCAAAACACAGGGAAGTGAAGCTTAAGGAATCACAAATTGAATTTATTGATAAGGACCTGGAAGATCGGGGGATTACTTATGCGGATTTGAAAGAGGATCTTTTGGATCACATCTGTTGCGAGGTGGAGAAAAAGATGGGTGTGGGTAAATCTTTTATGGATGCTTACCAGGAAGCCATCGCACCATTTAAGAAACAGGGTATTGCTGAATTGAATAATGAGACAACATCAATTTTAAGTCATTTCACCATGATACGATCCTATATTAATATCACCTTCCGAAATATATTCAAGCACAAAGTGTTTTCTGCTATCAATGTGATTGGCTTGGGTATCGGGATGGCTGCCTGTTTTATTATTCTTCAGTATGTTAACTATGAGTGGAGTTTTGATCGTTTTCACAATAACTATTCATCTGTTTATAGGATAACCCAAAGCACCTCCAGAGAAGGTGGGGCCGCGTTCCACACTGCCACAACCTACTTGCCGGTAGCTAAGCTGGCCAGAGATGAATACCCTGAAATCATTGATTACAACCGATTGTATTTTCTGGACCGCCATGCTATTCTAACTTTTGATGAAAAGAAATTTGAACAACCGGCAGTACTCTATGCAGATGCCAATTTTTTTAATTTTTTTAATTATGGATTGATAAGTGGTGACGAATCGGAGGTGCTCCAAAAAATGAATACAGTTGTTCTCTCCGAATCTGTTGCCAGAAAATATTTTGAAGGTGAAGAACCAATTGGGAAGGTAATGCAGCTGACGGAAGAGTTTAATGACCTTACATTGTTGGTGACAGGTGTTTTTAAAGATCCTCCTGCTAACTCCCACTTAAAACCTGCTGTTGTTGTGTCGCTTTCGAGTTTGGAGAACCTTCCTGCTATGAGGCAGTATGATTGGCGCTGGCCGTTTTATATGAATTATATAAAAATTGCTGAGCAAGCTGATTCAGATGAGTTAGAACAGAAATTGTCAGGATTTGTAGCTAAGTACTTTCAACGGAATGACGAGCAAAAATCTGAATTGAAACTCCAACCACTTTCCGACATTCATCTGTACTCTAATTTGGAATATGAAATAGCGCCAAATGGTGATGCACAACTCATGTTTCTTCTGCTTGCTGTAGGACTGCTCACATTACTTATTGCCTACGCCAATTATATCAATTTGTCCACAGCACGTTCTCTGGATCGGGCGAAGGAAGTAGGAATCAGAAAAGCACTCGGTTCACGAAAAACAGGACTAGTGCAACAATTTTTGACGGAAGCAATTATTATCAATCTATTGGCGGTGTTGGTTGCCATAGTGATGGTGCGACTTATTATGTATGCTTTTCTCGATTACGCTGGAGTTGAAATTCATTATACAACCAATGTTTGGTTTTGGGTTGCATCGGTCTTCTTGTTTGGACTGGGAGCAATATTGTCTTCGATTTATCCCTCATTTGTTTTATCCTCTTTTCAACCCATCAGTGCTCTCAAAGGAAAGTTGAGTCATTCATTGGGTGGACAATCTTTACGTCAAGTTTTAGTACTTGGTCAGTTTGTTGCGTCCATTAGTCTCATGATTGCTGCTTATGCGGTGTACGATCAAATGAACTTCATGCGCAGTCAACCTTTGGGTGTGGAAATAGATAATGTACTTGTGGTAAATGGACCACGCATCGACAATACTGAAAATATGGACGGCATCGATCCGTTTACACTGAAAGTAGTTGAGGTTCCATCTGTAGTTAATGCCACACTTTCGAGTAGCGTGCCAGGAATATGGACTGGAAGGGTACAAGGTGTATCGCGTCAGGGGTCTGATGAAGGAAAGGAGACCTTCTATAGCTTAATTGCTACGGACAATCGATTTGTGGACACGTATCAGTTGGAACTTATGGCGGGTAGGAATTTTAGTGATGTGGCACATAATGACAGCACCGTTGTCTTAATTAATGAGTCAGCGTTGAAACTCCTGGGTTTTAATTCCGCAGATGAGGCTGTTAATACACCCATCACCATTCGAGGAAGGCAAGCTGTTGTTATTGGAGTGATTAATGATTACCACCACTTTGCTTTACGAACTGCCATTGAACCACAACTCTTGTTTCAACGTAGTGATGAGTCTAAAGAATACTATAGCATAAAAATAAGTGGCCAGTCTAATGATATTTCAACTACCATGGCTGCTATTGAAGCAGAGTGGGAATCCGTTTATCCAAATAATCCATTTGAGTATTTCTTTCTCAATGCATCTTTTGATGCACAGTATGCTGCTGATTTGCAGTTTGAAAAAGTATTTACTGCGTTTTCGTTATTGGCTGTTTTCATTGCTTGCATGGGCTTATACGGGTTGGCTTCTTTTGTGGCTATGAAAAGAACAAAAGAAATTGGAATACGGAAGGTGTTAGGATCATCCGTAAACCAAATTATAATCTTGTTAGCAATAGGCTTTACCAGATTGATTTTAATAGCCGGATTAATAGCCATCCCATTAGCTTACATTGGGATACAGAGTTGGCAAAGTAATTTTGCCTACCAAACCAATCTGGATTGGTGGGTATTTGTTTTGCCTGTTCTTGTTGTTACTGTAATTGCTATGGTCACTATCAGTATCGAAACGATCAAGGTGGCCTTAATTAACCCAGTAAACATTTTAAAGTATGACTAGCCGAAAGGTCAGTATAGGTAAGACAGTATTGGCTATTGTACTTGGCGAAATAGCCTTGGTTTTACTTACAACAGTAGCACAGGAAGTGATTTATGATGGCATAAGTTACAGATCATCTTCGCTACCCGATATTATAATTGGAGGTATGCTCACGGTGTTGGCGGCAGTTTTAGCAGGTGTTGTTGCCTCTTTCATAGGTGGAAAGGAGAATCATCGGCCACATGGGTTTATATCTTTACTAATTATAATGGAGATGACCTACTTAATATCGTCAGGTCTCACCAAAGATCCATTGTGGTTTGATATTCTGGCGGGACTTTCATTGGTGGCTGGGGTATGGATTGGTTTCTTAATAAGGCGGAACATAAAAGTATGATCAACAAGTAAGATGCACAGTTATGAAGAAAGGTTGTACTTTCGCATAACGTTTATTGTGTGCAAGAGTACTTACCGTTATTTATAATAATTGTAGTGGCCTGGCTGGTGCCAATGACGCTGTCGTGGTTGGAGATTACCAAACTTCCATCTGTTATTGTCGAAATTGTAATGGGGGTAATTATTGGGCCTTTTGTTTTTGGTCTGGTAACGGGGGAAGAGGTCTCTCTAAATTTCCTTTCTAATATTGGCTTTCTGCTTTTAATTTTCCTTAGCGGCCTTGCTCTTGATATTCACAAAATAGTATCCTCTTTTCCTCGAGGCCGACTAAAGGCCATCGACATTGTTAGTAACACCTTTCTTGTTGCATTCCTCATCTATTTTGGTAGCCTGATACTTTCAGCCTTGGTAGTTTATAGCCTTCCATTATTTGATGGAATTGATAAAATGTTTTTGGTTATCCTATTGCCATCAGCTGCCTTAAGCATTATCGTTCCTATAATTAAAAGTGACGGAGAGATTGATAGGAAGTTTGGGCAGATCATGTTGTTGGAGGGAGCTATTGCCACAATCATGACTATTTTGATGATAGCCATATATTCAGGGGTTTATAGAAACAATGGATTCAGGTTTGAGCTCCTTTTGTTCTTTATCATATTCATTTTATTCTTCATTGCATATAAAGTTGGAACCGTGCTTGTCAGGGTACAACTATTTCAAAGATTGTTGTACAAGCTGGAGCATGCTGCATCCCAAATCAGAATTAGGGGAGCAATCGCAGTGCTCTTACTCTTTGTAGTAGTGGCAAGCGCTATTAATTCCGAACCTGCTCTTGGAGCCTTTTTTGCTGGCACTTTATTGTCCATATTTTTTATTAAAGACCGCTCCGCGCTGCTGTTCAAACTCGATGGCATGAGCTACGGGTTTTTCATTCCTATATTTTTTATCATGGTGGGAGTGAAGCTGGACATGAACTCACTGAAAGATTTTAGTAGTAGTTCTGGTTTCATTTTCACCCTTTTGATTGTACTGTACTTTATTCAACTAGTACCATCATTTTTTATGGTGAAACTATTCGGATGGAAGCGATCAATTTCCTCAGGTTTACTACTTACATCAAGAATGGGGTTAGCTATTGCTACCGCTCAGATTGGACTCAGCCTTGGTTTGATATCTCCGGCAATCAATGCTGGTATCGTTGTCGTTGCCATTTTCACGAGCATTATATCACCGATGTTATATAAGTACCTAAGTAGTACGGGAAGTAATTATTATAGTATTTATATCGTGGGCGGAGGCAAGGCAGGGCTGGAACTTGCTAAAAGATTGGATTTGCACAAGACACCCTATCTCGTGATTGAATCGCAGGATGACAATTGGTCTGAACTACAGTCATTGGGAATAGAGTCCATTCATGTGAATGACCTCAAGGTAGAAGTGTATAAATCTCTGAATATCCGTCCAGTAGATACAGTTGTGTTGCTTACACAATCTGACTCCAAGAACCTGAAAATAGCCAACCTATTGAAAACTGAACTTGGGCATGGTAAAGTAATAACTATTACTACTAAGCCTTCTCTATTTAGTAGTCATGCTTCTCTTAATGAGATGCTTGTAGTGAATGCTTATGAGATTGTGGCTAGCCGAATTGAAAGTGAAATTATGCGACCCACAACTACTCATGCGTTGGCGGATAGTTTTGGTGTGTACAGTGTAGAGGAAATAGCGATCAGGAATGGAGATGTAGATAGAAAATTAGTAAAGGATATTCCGTTTCCTCAGTCAGGCTCTCTTATTGTAGTAAAACGGGCCGGTGAAATTTTTATTCCGCATGGTAACACCCACCTCTTATTGGGGGATATGGTAACTGTGATTGGGAATGCCTCAGCATTGGAAGAATTTCGTAAGCTTTTAGATTAAAAATGACAATAATACGTCTTGTCAATTAGGGTTCGTTCGTCCTGATTATGGAACTTAACGAGTAGCAACCTTGGTTTAGTCACTAATTGCAACATCAACTATGTACTTAAAAGGTAAAAAAGTCCCATTTCCAGCCATTACCCAGGTTAGTTTTTACAAGGTTTTTGAATCGTTGGAGAAACAGTCTCGTGATGCGGATCCTAATGTGGCCGAATTCGCAAAAAACCTTTTAAAGGATAGTGAAAAATTTCCTGAGTTAAAGGAGGGGATAAGTAGTGAGGATTTTAACCCGAAGCAAGAGATTATACAGAGACTGTGCCGCACCCTTTTCCCCGAGGTACTTTTGACTAATGAAATCAAAGGGATTATGCCACCTTTTGAATTTAAGCCCTTTTACTGTAGCACTCGATTTAATAATATACTTGAAGCTTCTGAAGAGGATTTTAGTTTTGAACTAAACGATTTTACAGAAGATCAACTTTATATCTTTGGGTGTGCTGCCATTTTGGGAAGCCATTACAAATATTCTTTCCCTATGGGAGCCCCCACACTGGTTGACATTCCCAATAAAAAACAAAATATCACCCGCACTTATCGGCTGGCTATGAATGGTGATCTGTTGGAGGTATTGCCTACGGAAAAAGCTATTGATATCACCCCAGAAGATTATATCGAATTGTTGGATAATTTCGA
>JBATLM010000043.1:0-15274 GCA_049289315.1 Cyclobacteriaceae bacterium | reverse complement strand
TCACCATATACACGCTCAATTTCCAATGGGTAGAATTTCATTCGGGCTATGGCCTATTGGCAGTGGTGCTTACGTTCCATGGGTTTGTATACCTAAAAACAAAAGACAAGGGAAGCGGTATCATCATCGCTGGTGTGGGGGTTGCCAGTATTGCTGCACTGATATTCATGAATGAAATATCCCCATACATCTGGTTTAATCACATCGACCTGAGTCATGTGATCATGGCCGTGGCTGCCCAAATATTCTATAAAGGAGGGCTTAAACTGGGTGAAGAAACTATAAGCCAATCATAACAAAGGCACCCCAATAATAAGGCTCTTTGTATTTCGCCATGAGTTGCACCTGGGCTTGCTTGAAAGCTTTCTGTTTGTTACCTCCCTTAATCCAGTTAGCATAAAAGTTGGACATTAGCAATTGTGTTGCTTCATCATCCACTTTCCACAAACTCATGATTAATGCATCGGCACCTGCTACGAGAAAAGATCTTTGTAAACCATACACTCCCTCCCCTGATTTCACATCACCCAATCCAGTTTCACAAGCACTCATGATCACTAAATCTGTTCCTTCCAAATCGAGGTTCATCGCTTCGTAGGCAGTCAGTATTCCGTTCTCACTACCGGCAACATCTAATGATGGATTGTTATTGATCGCTCCCTTTGCATCGGCTAATATTAAACCACTGCGCAACAATGGATTGTTAGAAGCGTTCTCTGCATCTACCCCATAGACAGAACCTTGTGATCCGTTAACATCCTGAAGAAAATACCCATGCGTGGCAATGTGTACTACCATAGGTGCTTTAATGGACTTGATACTTTTTTCAGTAGCTTCCTTCTGCATCCTCTGCGTTATATTATAGTTGGCCGTCTTAAGTACTTTAGAAATATTCTCCAATTCCACTTTGGTTCCTGGCAAGGGTGGCACTGCATCGGTAGCATAATCTGGAAATCCTAGAAGAAACGCACTCTTAGTGCCTGTTTGAGGTTTACGTGCTTTTATGTCAATTAAGTCTTTTGCATTTCCCACTATAGCAATGTCATACTTATTAACATTGTACTCTCCCTTTTCGTTTTTAAGCGTATTCAAATTCAATTGATTGTATACTCCATCCGGAGAAACATACAACACCTTCTTACCGGCAACGGCAGGTTCAATACGGCTCCAGAATTGATTGTAGGAATATTCGTCCGGCAAGCGCTGCTGAATGGCTGTGCGGTAATACTTCCCATAGCGTGTTTCAAGTTGATTGCCATTATCCAATTCAATTACCTGAATACCACTCCCCTTTTTCAATACAAAGGCTACATACTTTGCTTCATCTTTAAAATCCTGATCGAACAACCTCACACGCACGATATCTACTATGGCTTCATTATCACCCAAAAGATCAAGCAACTCCTTATAATCCGTTTGCGTAGTTTTATATCCAGCTGTAAAAAGTGACGACTTCTCTGACAGTGACCTTTCCATGGCGTTCACTTGTCGCTCTAACTCCGGCAGGTTAATCTTCTGCTCTTCCAGTTTCTCCTTAGAGAATCCATACATCTGCGCCAATTGTTCTTTCTGATCCAACCAATTGATATAGTCAAGTTTCAATGCCGCATCACTGCTGTTAAGAATAGCTTGCTTTACCTTGTTGGTACTGTTGATCAGCAAGGCCTTGGTGGCAATGTGATAGTTATAAAAATCAGTCTCCAAGGCTTTTATGGAACCCTTATTCTCTAACGAGAAATTGTAGAACCGTTGAAAACGAGGTGCCGTGATATCCCAAAACTTGGTTTTCTCTGCCTCACTCATCGGTGGAAAATAACGGTTGGTAAAGTCCACCGTCTTATCCATTACTTCCTTATACAGTTTATAAGCTTCTTCCGGTCGGTTGGTTTTCCAATAGAGTATAGCCAAGTCTTCCTGCGTACGAATATAGTCTGGGTGTAAAGGCTCTAATATTTCACTTCTTACTTCGTATGCCCGCGTTAGTTGTTTTTCGGCTCCTTCATAATCACCGGTTTGTCTGTAGAAGTTACCCAGATCGTTGAGCACTTTGGCGAAATACACATTCTGATCCCCAAATCTTTTTCTATACGTCTCCCCTGATTGTACCAATAAATCGCGTACCAATTCATTCTTACCCATTTGAATATAAAGAATTCCCAATTGGTTGAGCAGCCCTGCATATTCAATGTTTTTAGATTGCCCCCTGTTCTCAAATACTTTTTTAATAGCCAGGAAGTTTTCTTCAGCCTCTTGGAAGCGACCTGATAATTGGTACATGGTCGCCAGGTTAGCTCTGAATTTTCTATTGTCAAATGAGTTCTCTCCTGATTTCAAGAATTTCTTGGGAGCTACCTCCGATGACTTCATGGCCAAATGCATTTGATCAAACGCTTCTTCATAGCGACCCATCACATGCAGCAACATAGCTTTGTTATTAAGAATAATTGCCTTTTGCATACCATCACCAAAAAATGATTCACACAACTGAAGTGCTTCATTAAATTCCTTCTCTGCTTCATTGTATTTACCTAAGGCCTGATGCAGTTTAGCGTAATTGTTGAGGTTGGCAACATAAGCAGCACTCGTCTTGCCCAACGCTTTTTCGCTATCTGCCAGCGACTCCACAATAAGCGATTCAGCCGCTAACACCTTCCCTTGTACCAGATAGATCAAGCCAAGATTAGAGATCGTACGTAAGTACACCAATTCGTTGGTCAGCCCATCTTGTTCCAGCATCCCCTTTGTTTCCAATACATACAACTCCGCCATTTTATAGCGGTTGAATTCAAACAGTCCAATTCCTGTCTCCAGGTTTTCTCTGGCCAACTCTACTTTGGTCTTATCCGACTCATCCTTCAGTTGATAGAGCAACGTAGCGCCTGTCTCCCCTTTTTGCTCTACGTCAAAAAAGCCAGCACTCTGATTGAGTGAGATAGCAAATTGAAAATCAACAGAATCGAGGCTAGCTACTTGTTCACTTCCTTTATTCGTCAACTTTTTGGTAAGTTTTTTTCCAAACCGACCTAGTAAATCCTCTTGACCATAAGAATAGGTCAATGACAGTAAAAGAAACAATGTGCAAAAACGAGTAATCACAAGAATGTATTAAAGAGACAAAAAATTAACAGAATGCTTTACTCGATAGGCTCACCACGAGATTCCAGTTCCCCACCCAACAGTTTCAGGTCATCCTGAAGCATCTGAGTAATGGATTTCATATTGTTTTTGGAAACATCTAATCCCTCAACAGCCTTTTTAGTATTGGCTGTAGCCTTAATGGATTTCATTTTAGGAGTTACTTTGCTGGCGTTGGCCACCATATCCTTTCCTTTATTATCCAGTTCCGCAATGTTGGAGTTGATTGTTTCTACCTCACTTTTCACTCCGGTAAGTGCTTTATAATGTCCCTTTATTTTATCCGTGCTTACAGTTGACATTACACCTGAGTACTCCTTAATCTCCGAGTCAATGTGCTTCAAGTTCGCATCCAGCTTGTTAGACTCTTCCAACACATTAAAAGAACTGTTTTTAAAGTTATCAAACTCACTCTCGCCAATATCAGCTGGGCGGGCTGGTCCTTTGTCCTGTGCAAATGTAGAAATACTGAGAACGCTTGCTGAGAGTATAAGAAATAGTAATTTTTTCATTGTAGTGGGTTTTATATAAGGTCAAATTTTGGAAAAATTACCCGACATAAAAAGGATAAGCAAAACAATAAACCGTCTGATATACACTCCTATGTCAGAGCAGTCATGGGTATGCATAAATGATGCCGCTTCCTGTTTTTGAAGCCAAATGGCTAATTCATCGAATTGATAACCATAAAGGTCATAGCTTTGCATCATGCAAAACGACTCAAGGGCTGCTATTACAGCATATTTAAATAATCTATCCATCGCTGCATTGAATAAAATGCAGGAGGATACCATCGAAAAAGCCTCTTTTACCAAAAATCTGATGTTGTTGGCCCCCACAGGATCAGGAAAGACACTTGCATTTTTAATACCTCTACTACTACAAATTCGGCCAGAAGAAACAGGGGTACAAGCTCTGATTGTGGCTCCTTCAAGAGAATTGTCCTTGCAGATTGAACAAGTATTCCGAACCATGAAAACGACCTATAAGGTCAGTTGCTGTTATGGTGGCCATTCCGTGAAAGTAGAGCAAAACAGTTTGAGTGAGGCTCCTGCTGTTATCATAGGTACTCCCGGCAGGCTGGCGGATCACATTTTTAGAAAGTCATTCAATGCCCGTACCGTCAAAATGGTAGTACTCGATGAGTTTGATAAGTCGCTGCAAATGGGCTTCCACGATCAGCTTGAAATTCTATTCAGGGCCATGAGCGGGAAACAAAATCATATGCTTACCTCCGCCACTCGTCTTAATGATTGGCCGGAGTTTCTGCCTTTCAAAAACCCAGAGACTCTGAGCTACCTGCATGAAGAGTTAGAAT
Organism: Cyclobacteriaceae bacterium; assembly: GCA_049289315.1. Classification (GTDB taxonomy): domain Bacteria; phylum Bacteroidota; class Bacteroidia; order Cytophagales; family Cyclobacteriaceae; genus ELB16-189. Next base: position 10,821 of record JBATLM010000043.1, on the reverse strand, counting down.
CAAAGCTGGCACTAAACGTAGTCCACTGCAAAAGTACTGATAAAGTAGAGGCGCTAATGCGATTAGTGGCAGGCTTCAACCAAGAAGCATGCCTGGTATTTTGCAATCACAGAGAAGCCGTAGATAGAATAAGTACGCTTTTTAATAGACATCAATTTGCGCATGGAATTTTACATGGGGCATTGGAACAAATAGATCGTGAAAAGAACCTGATCAAATTCAGGGGAAATGCACATAATGTGCTTATCGCAACAGACCTGGCCTCACGTGGGTTGGATATTCCAGAAATCAAACACGTGGTGCATTATCAACTTCCACCTAAAGAAGAAGCTTTCATTCATCGCAATGGACGCACTGCCCGAATGCATGCCGAAGGCAAAGCCTACCTGGTTGTGGCCGATGACGAAACACTACCTGATTATATTGATTCCTCCATTCCTGAGCATCACGTCAATTCAAAACTCAAACTACCCGCTCCTCCACTGTATGTTTGCCTTTATATAAGCGCAGGTAAAAAGAACAAAATTAGCAAAGGGGATATTGTAGGGTTACTCACCAAAAAAGGCGGGCTAGCTGGCGATGACATTGGCCTCATTACCACACTTGACTTCACCTCTTACGTTTGTGTAAAACGCTCCACCATAAACAACTTGATGAAAAATATTAAGGGTGAAAAATTAAAGAACATCAAGGTGAAGATTGAAGAGGCGAGTTAGAAATCACTAACAAACTCATTTCTTACCAATACAGATCTAATCGTAACAAGTAGAAAGCCCGCTCCTATAATAAATTCACTACAATGTATTTATTAAAAGCGGATCCTACCAGATAGTAGTTTCCACAGGCAAAACAGTTACTGGTAAATTGATTATAGAAACAAAATAGGAATGATCAGCACACTTTAAAGAAAGTCTTGCTTTGTGCTCCTTCCTTTTCAGCAAGCATAGCTTCAATTTTCTTCGCTGTTTTGGTAATGGCTAATCCACCCAAGCCAGTGCAACGCAAGGTATTTGGAATGGCATCTCCTACTTTCTTCATAGTCTCAATCACCTCATCCAACGGAATCACCTGATCGTAATCTGCCAAAGCCATGTTGGCACTGGAAATAGCATGTGTTGCCGCCTGAACATTTCTATTTAAACATGGCGCTTCCACCCTATCCGCTATCATATCGCAAATCATTCCCAATGAAGATTGCAAAGACATAGAAGCTGCTGCCAAAGATTGATTCAATGTTCCGTTTCTTAGCGTAACAATTCCAGCTGCGGCCATGCCTGACCCTGAACCACACTCCGCCATACAACCGCCTACCTCAGCAGCAAACGTGGCATGAGCCGCAATGAATACGCCAACCATACCCGCAGCCAACATGGCCTTCACCTTATCATCCTCTGATGACTTTAGAACATTTCCAGTTCCTATCACCGCACCAGGTAAAGCACCACACGAGCCAGCAGTAGGTGCAGCTACAATCACTCCCATGGAACTCTTTACCTCCATCATCGCAGAAGTGTATAAAATAACTTCATTCAACACATCCCCTTCTACAAGATTTTTCTTTTTCATCTGTGCATTGAAGTTGACGGATTGTGGTCCTAAAATACGATCATTATAAGAAGTTCCTTTCAAGCCTAAATTGATGGCATTACTCATGATACCAACAATGTGGCGCATCTTTTCAACTACCTCATCATGAGGAATGTTTCCACGAGCGCTTTCGTAATGAACTGCCAATTCCCAAAGCGAAAGGTTTTTTCCTTTATTATACTCTAGCATTTCTGCAGTGGTGATAAATGGAACCGATAAATCCTTTCGAGCTAATACGGGAAGAACGGGCGACAGTTTTTTCACAAACAACACATCATCCATCTCCATCAACTCCTCGATGATACCGTCTGGTAAAAACTGGTCAGCCTTTACTTCAATAAAATTCAGATCTCCTCGATGGATATTAATTTCATCCACTTCTACTGACTCCTTTAAGAATTTTACTACCTGCTCACCTGATTTAACATACACCAGTGTTTCATAAAAATCTCCCGCCATCAAAACAGATGCTCCATCTATTTCAATCACCTGAATCATTCCACCACCGGTAGACAGAGCAATGACAGAACGGGTTTCTTTATGGTTCTTTAATGTGATTTTGTACGTATTGGGATGTGTAGCTCCAATAGGATGAATTTCAATGGTGATTTTAATACCTGCCTCATCCACTGCCTGCAAGTAGTTAGGCAATCTTTCGTCATACGCTTCCCAACCCAACAAGCCTCCGAACAATCCCATATCGGAGCCCTGACCTTTGTGTGTAGTGGCTAACGAGCCATTAGGATCAAACGCAATGTAAACCTCCTTGATATCACCATCCATGAGGTCGCGACACAATCTACCGATACGCAAAGAAGCCGCACAATGTGAACTGGATGGCCCTCGCATTACAGGACCAATCACATCATTGAATATACTGGGATAGCTTTCCATGGCAGAAGAGTTAAAAGGAGTTTACTAAGTTAATGAATTCTGAGGAATCCATGGGAGATGCAGTCTATTGCTCAAATTTTGAATATTTCTTATAAAGAATATTTCTTCAAACCAGCGTAACTGTTTAGCTCCCTACCGCTTTTCACCAATCTTCACAGATTTCAATGCTTTCTCATTACGCAGCCATTCCTGAGCTTTTTTTACTAGCATTGGCTTATAGTCCAAATAATTATCACGTGACACCGGAATATATTCTGCTACTTGAGACGGATTCCCTTCAACAATTTGACCTGAAGGGGAAATCGTATGTCCAATATTCCACATGAACTGTACAACAGGTTTCTTACTCATTGGAAAAACTAAATCCTCTTCCCATTCCCATGTATTGCTATAACCCCCATCAGGCATTCCTATACTGTATCCGAGATTATTATCAATGATCATTGCTGCAAACTGACTCAGGTGTGATCCACCCCAAGGTCCAAGAAAGATGACCATGTTGCCAGTGAAATGTTTTTCCGCAGGCTGCATCATCCAATCTGAATAATGTGGAAGGTGGGCACACTTAAAGGGTGCATTATTACTGTACTCCTGTCCCGTGGCCATTCCCTTCAACACCGGACCATGCAACCAATCCATTACCCAGGTTCCATCATCTTCTGATTCGCGCCCATCTCCATCCATGGCGGCCTGTCGCGTTACATACCTACTGGTGTATTCGGCAATGAAATCATCAGTTATATCACTTAGTTTAATATTTCCTCCAGTCGTTTTAAATGGTTTGGATGTGAGCCTTGCCAACGCATACGCACCCTGACTTCCTCCCCTGCTATCAATGGCATCAATGATCAGATCGTAATCCAACATATTATTTTTCTCTGCCCATTCTACTAATTCGTCACTTGCGATTTGCATATCACCTCTAAATCCATACCACCACAATAAAAGCGTTTTATTGTTAGGGTCAGTAGGCCTATAGACTTCAAAACTTTCTCTTTTGATGTCACTTACCAACTCGTACCCAACATAACTTTTCATCACCCTTCCATATTGCCATTCAACATCTTTAAGATAAGGAAGAGTAACAGTATACTCCCGCCCTTTCTTTGGCTTTAATGTCAGGGTTAAATTCTCCTTATAAAAGGAAGGAGGAAGATCACTGTTTTTTTCACTCAAACCAAAAGCCATTCTTCTTAAAAAATTCTCCCTGGTGGAGCAACTGATATATTCGGAGGCTCTGTTGATATAATAATCCGCTGGTTCCCCATTTACTTTTATCAATGCATCTCCAATGGATGGTATGTTGCCATCATAAACCGTTCGATCCTTTGCAAGATCAGCGACAAAGAAGAATACATTGTTCTTATCGGTATAATCAGGATGAAATCGAATGGGTGCTGTTCCACGTTGAATCTCTGGAAGCACCAGACCTCCATCAATCGGGCTAACATCAAGATGGCTATCCCTTCGTGCAGCACTCAATTTAACCAATGCATAGTAAAGTTCCAGATCAGTTGATGCATTGATCACTTCGTCTTTCACCTTCATCATTTCCTCCCTTACATCTATGCCGTAATTCATCTCCTTCAAATCAGAAAATGCTTCACGATCCAAAGTCTTTTCATAGATGTAATTAAAAAGAGCTTCTCTGTCTTCTCTTGTGCCCGCATTTTGGGCACAAGCAAAACCAAAGGATAAGATATAGAGTGCAATGATAAATAGTTTTTTCATTCTAACATTTCATTAGTTAACCTCAGGAGACCAATTCCTTTCTGCCTTTGATATCACACAAGTAGCCACCATGTCACCCATACAATTTACTGTAGTATTTCCCATATCAATAAGGCGGTATATTCCCCCAACAATAGCAACGATTTCCAGAGGAAGATTAAAAGCTTTTGCATACAACATAGCTACCACTAAAGCTCCTCCTGGCACTCCACCCGATCCTTCCACAAGAAATAGTCCAACGACTACAACTTGTATCATTTGAGGAATAGTTAAATCTATTCCTGCTGCTTGTGCAGTAAAAATCAAGACACCAGAAAGCATAATGGATGTCCCATCTTTATTAAACTGAGCCCCTACGGGTAAGGTAAACGAAAAAATACTTTTTGGAAGCTTCAACTTATTTTCAGCAATGTCCAGGGAAACAGCCAAACTTGCAAGGCTACTACAAGTCGCAACAGTGGTTGCATATAATGCAGATGTGCTCTTGAGAAACCAAACAGGAGAAATGCGTGCTACAAACCAGAGAATACCCATGTACAAAACCACCATCAAGAACTGAGCAGCATAGACACCTCCAATAAACAGTGACAACGGACCAATAATTTTACCTCCAAATTCACCAAATGTTGCAGCCATAAGTGCACCTAGTCCTAAAGGTGAAGCCTTAAGTATAAATTCCACCAACTTACGCATGAGCAATGCCGCGCTTTCAAAAAAATCCTGAAAGGTTTTCTTTTTATCTGAGGGCAATTGAAAAACGACAATACCCAACAACAAAGCAAATACAACAATCTGAATAAGGTTGCCCTCTGCAAAAGACTTAAATATATTGGTAGGCACCAGGTTGATAATAAAATCGGGGAGGCTTGGCATCTCGCCAAATTCGCCTGATACCTCCTCTTTCAATGTCATACCGTTTCCTGCCCCAATCCAATTCATTATAGTAAGACCAAGGGTAATGGCTACTACAGTCGTGAAAAGATAATAAACGATCACTCTCCCACCGACACGGCCAAGTTCCCTAGACGAAGCAAGTGATGATATTCCAGATAACAGATTAAAAAAAACCAACGGAATAGCTGCCATGATAAGCAACTGCAAAAAAATATCGCCAATTGGTTTCACTATCACAGCAGACTCCCCTACTATCAAACCAATGACCGAGCCAATCAACATCCACAACAGGATACGTGTCGAAACTGAAAGCTTAGTGTAAAATGAAAACAAACCCATTATAAACTCTGAACACAGGAACGAATCCTTTCCAACCCATTATTAATTTCTTCCCAGGACTTCACACAAGTAATTCTTACATAGTTTTCACCATGCGCACCAAAAGATACCCCAGGAACCAGGGCCACCTTTTCCCCTTCCAATAATTGATTACAAAACTCTTCTGAAGTTATGTCAAGTGCTGAAATATCTACCCAACCATAAAATCCACCTTCAGGGGTATAACATTTTAGACCCGGTATCCCATCGAGTGATTGCGTAAAGAACGTTACTTTCTTTTCCCACTCTGCCCAATACTTTTGCACGACATCATGGGGATCTTGCCCAAACGCAATTGCTCCACCTGCCTGAACGAAAGAACTCACGCAAGTAATTAAGTGCTGTTGCAATTTTGTCATTTGCTGAATAAGTCGAGCATCAGCCAATGCAAAACCTATTCGCCAGCCTCCCATCGAAAAACTTTTGGTAAGACTCATTAGCGTAATTGTCCTTTCTTTCATTCCCGGAAGCGATGCCAAATTCAAGTGACGCCTTCCACCCCACACTGTTCTTTCATATGGCTCATCGGTGATCACAAAAAGATTGTACTTCTTCGCAACAAAAGCAACCTCCTCCAAGTCTTCCATTGAATGAACAACCCCCGTTGGATTATGAGGGGTGCACATAATAATCGCTTTTGTCCGCTTTGATATGGCTGCTTCCAATTGTTCCCGCTTCCATCGGAATTTATACTCAGGCAGCAACGGTACCTCTACGGGATTTGCCCCTAGGTATCGAATGGTTTGCTTATAGCTAACAAAACAAGGATCCTCAACAATTACCTCATCATCAGGATTAAGAATAGCAAGTAAAGAAACGGTTAACCCCTGTTTGCATCCCATGGTTGCTACGATATCCGTTTCGGGGTTGGCAACTATTCCATTTTCCCTATGAAGTTTTATGGCACAAGCTTCGCGATACAATGTCGTTCCTTGAGCCATTGTTTGATGGGTATCGCCTGCCCGCATGGCGGCAATGGCACCCTCCATAATATACTCAGGGGTATGTTCAAAAGCTCTGCCTGCCGAAAAATCATATACAGTATTACCTTTTTCTTTGAGCCGCTTAGCCATATCCGCAATTCTTACGGTTGAAGATTGCTCAGATGCCCTAACGCGATCAGATAAAATCTCTGTTATTTTCATGGTTAAATTGTAATACCATCTCAACCACAGCTACTGACCGATTTACAGTATCAATCATTCACCTCATAAATAGTCTCCGGATTGGCTTTGTTCTTTAAGCTCACCTCTCCTACTTTGCTGGCATTGAATGATTCTTTCACCTTTTGGTAGCAAGCCTCGTTGATGATGATTTGTCCGGGTGCTGCAGCAGATTGCAAGCGCTGAGCAGTATTCACTGTATCCCCTATTACTGTATAATCGAGGCGTTTCAAAGTAGCCGAACCAATATTTCCTGAAATCATTTCACCACTATTGATGCCAATGGAAACCTGTGGTTTGAAATTATCTATTCCTTGTGGTAATGCTTTAATATTATTTCGTACGGCAAGGCACGCATCGAGCGCCCTGTCCAAATGATGCTCACCACGAAAAACTGCCATGATGGCATCTCCAATAAACTTGTCAATGTACCCGCCCTGTGCGATGATCTCTTTGACTATAATATCAAAGTACTCATTCAACAGCTTGACTACGTTGTCAGGTGACTCTTTTTCACTGATGGAGGTAAAGCTGCAAATATCTATAAATGCTACTGTGGCATTTACTGTTTCGTTGGCCATTAAGGAAGATTCGAACTCACGACTTCCCATAAAATTGAGTACCGTTTCGTCAACATACATTTTCAATATGTTGTTCTCTTTTACAGCACGAAGCGTTTCTTTAATATGAACCACATGCGCAATGGTTTTTGCCATGGTGATGTTCAGGTCCTCAAAATTGATGGGCTTTGTAATAAAATCAAACGCACCGCGGTTCATCGCAGTGCGAATGTTATCCATATCACCGTAAGCGGATACAATCACAGACTTGATCAATGGGCTGGAGTCATTAAGTTTACTCAATAAGGTAAGTCCATCCATTTCCGGCATATTGATATCACTTAGCACGATATCGATATCTGGATGTTCCTTTACTTTTGCTAGCGCATCCACGCCATTGATAGCAAAAACAAACTCGTATTCTTTCTCACGAATTTTTTGACGGAATTTTTGCTTGATCAATGTTTCCAAATCCGCCTCATCGTCTGCTACCAATATCTTTGCCATCAGTTACTATTCAATTTCAATTTTTCTTTCAGCAGGGTGAAGTCCACCGGTTTCGTTAAAAAATCATCCGCCCCCAATTCGGTAGCCATGCGATGATTTTCCGCATCTCCATAAGCAGTAATCATCATCACTACTGGAGGCGGCTTTAAGAATTTTTTCTTCACATTTTCAAGCAACTCCAGTCCACTCATTCCTGGCATGTTAATGTCTGACAGGATCAAGACAGCTTCGTGTTGTGTTTTTCCCAAATAATCCAATGCCTCTTCTCCAGAAAAAGCAAAAACAAAATGAACCAAGTTATTCTTTATTTCTTTCCTGAATCTTTGCTCAAACAACACCTGAATATCACGTTCATCATCTACTACCAGTATTTTCATCTCCAACTATTTTTTCGGTAAAATTATTTTAAATGTAGTTCCTTCCCCTTCCTTCGTTTCTACTCTTAAATCACCTCCGTGAGATTTTGTTATGATCTCATAGCTCATACTCAACCCTAATCCAGTCCCTTGTCCGGATGGTTTTGTGGTGAAGAAAGGCTGGAAGATTTTATCAATAATTCCCTGAGGGATTCCATTACCATTATCAGATACGCTGATCTCTACTTTACTTCCTGAGCTCTTGGTTCTCACTGTAACGGTAGGCTCATAATCATTTGTATTTTGTCGTTTCTTTTCAGCCACCACATAGAAGGCGTTGGTAATCAGGTTTAGAATAACCCTGCCAAGATCCTGAGGTATTACCTCTATTTTTTCAAGGTCTTTATCAAACTCAGTATTCATGGTGGCGTTAAATGTCTTATCCTTTGCACGCAAACCATGATAGGCTAATCTTAAGTATTCATCAGCCAATATATTAAGATCGGTAGGCTCCTTCACTCCATTACTGCTACGGCTATGCTGCAACATTCCCTTTACGATGGAATCCGCGCGCTTGCCATGAAACATAATTTTTTCTTCATTGTCTTTAATGTCATTAGACAATTCAATAGCCTCTTGTGTTCTTCCTGCGTTTAGCTCCTCTTGAAGCTCCTCGATCAGTTCCTTATTCACCTCAGAGAAGTTATTCACAAAATTCAATGGGTTTTGAATCTCATGGGCAATACCAGCAGTAAGCTCACCCAACGAAGCCATCTTTTCAGACTGAATCAGCTGCGACTGAGTTTCCTTGAGGTTGGTATACGCAATCTCAATTTCCTTGGCATGTTTCAACTCCTTCTCCCGGTTACGCTCCCTCTCCTTCAATTTTATTCTTCTGCGTATACTGCGATCTATACTTACGCCTACAAGGAGAAACATCATTACGTACAACCCATAAGCCCACCATGTTTTCCACCAGGGTGGCAAGATGATAATCGACAAAGACTTACCTTCTTCATTCCAAATGCCAAACGCATTGGCTGCCCGTACTACAAACTCATATTTTCCCGGATCTAAATTAGTGTAGGCTGCAAAATTTCGATTATCATAAATCCAATCCTGATCATAGCCTTTAAGCATGTGGGCATATTGATTTTTTTGCGGATTGGCATAATGCAATGCGGCAAATTCAAAACTTAAACTATTCTGATCGAAGGTAAGCGAAATACTTTTGGCTTCTAACAAGCTTTCGGTAAGTGGTGAATTTTCTTTCATATCCAACACTGATTTATTAGAAATAAAAAGATTAGAAATAATAATAGCTGGAGGTGTTTTGTTTGAAGTAACATTGCTGAATGTTGTAAGGCCATCTTCACTGCCAAAATAGAAGCGTCCATCCTCCGTGCGCGTTGTAGTGAGTTGCAAAAAAACATCCGTACCCAATCCATCTGAAGAGTTGTAATTGATAAAGGTTATTTTGTTTAAATTTTTATTAGTCACCATTTGAGATAATCCATTTTGTGAGGCGATCCACATTTCTCCATCATCACCTTCCACCACTCCCACAGTAAGATTAGTAGGTAGCCCATCTTCTTCGGTGTACCGGGTAATCGTTTCAGTTGTTGGATCCAACTTATTTATCCCCTCAGACGTAGCCAGCCAAATCATTCCCTGGCTATCTTCCTGAATATCAAATATATTGTTGTGACTAATTGAGTTATTATCCTGAGGGTTGTAGTCATATTGTTTAACACTATTGGTTACCGGATCAATTCTATTAAGGCCGCTTCCTGCTGCAGCTACCCAAACGAATTTATCGGTTACTTCAATGTCATTAATATTCACTCCGTCAATCACTAACTCTTCGTGTTCCGGAACTACAGGGTCTTGAAAGGATCGGAATTTGTCATCACTTTGAGACTTTAGCAAAGCGATACCATAAAGTGAGGTTTGATTGGGCGGATCCTCATTCCATTTTCCATAAGCATGACTATCGTCAGCATAATAGTGCACAGTATATTTGCCCGGCTGTAGCACTACGGAATTAATTTCTATTCGGTTTTTAGAAGAACCTCCGGCATGAAACGTATGATCGAAATCACCCATATACCAAACTGTATCCTTAGCTTCGTTCTCAATCCATCCAAAATCGGCCCGACTCACGCCATCAATCTCACCCACACTCATTACCCAATAGGTACCAGCCTCATTTATTTCTATGGGCAGTGATAGATTTTGATTGTCGATCACTTTTTCTAAGGCTCCAATTTTTTGATCTGTTGAAATTAGTTTTTCGAGTTCTTCCACTAACTGATCTGGGTATTGCCTGGTTTGTTGACTGACTACCCGTTGAAGGGTATTTGTTTTTGTGTCTAGAATATTTAGCCCACTGTTGGTACCAATCCACAGCCTACCCTGGTTATCAGGTTTGATAGCCCGCACTTGATTATTGGAGATTGAACTTGCGTTTGTTGAGTCATACTTATATCGTCTTACTTCGTTGTAATTTTTATCCAATTCAATCAATCCATCACCCCAGGTACCCAACCAAAGTGACCCATCTTTCTCTTCTGCTATGCTTCTTACTGAGCCGCCAAACATATCGTCAACAACCGAGAACGTAACCTTTTCAAAGGTTTGTTTTTTTGGATCATAGATATTGAGACCATCACCGCGTGTACCCACATAAGTAATACCTGGCTTTACCTTGGAAGCAAGAATACCAAATGCTCCGCCTGCACTCAAGCTGAG
>JBATLM010000042.1:0-11355 GCA_049289315.1 Cyclobacteriaceae bacterium | reverse complement strand
GAAACATCGTAACAGGCACAGAACTTATCAGAAGGAAAGGCAACGGAGAGGCATTCGCCCTCACCACCCCTCTTATTACTAAAGCAGATGGGTCTAAATTCGGAAAAAGTGAAGGTGGCAACATTTGGCTTGACCCCACACGCACTTCTCCCTATAAATTTTACCAGTACTGGCTCAACTCTTCTGATGAAGATGCAATGAATTTCATCAAGATATTCACCACTTGGTCAAAAGAGGAAATAGATACGCTGATAGAAGAGCACAAGCTGGCTCCTCATGAGCGCAAGCTTCAGAAGGAATTGGCAAAAGACATAACCATTAGAGTTCATTCTCAGAAAGACCTGGAAATGGCTGTAAAGGCCTCCAATATTCTTTTTGGTAAGAATGTAACCGAAGACCTTGAAAGCTTGGATGAGGCAACGCTACTGGCCTTGTTTGAAGGGGTGCCGCAGGCTCATTTAGCAAAAGCTGAACTTGAAAACTGTGGGTCGCTCACTGAATTACTTTCAGAGGCAACAGGCGGTACTATATTTCCTTCTAAGGGCGAAGCCAGAAAAATGATTCAAGCGGGTGGAGTAAGTATCAATAAGACTAAAGTGACTGACCCTAATCAGAAACCAGAATTCAACCTATTGCAGAACAAGTACCTGCTGGCTCAAAAAGGAAAGAAGAATTACTATTTGATTAATGTAGCCTGAGGCGGATTAGCGAGTTCTCACCACAAAAGTAATTTTACCCACAGACACTGCAGGTACTACTGCTCCCGGTTTTTTAGAAAAGGTAAGCTTAGAAATGGCATCGCGACAGGCTTTTTCAGCGTCAATACTGAGGCTTCGTTCAAGCACTCGATAGCCGATTATTTCCCCATTTTCATCCACTTTGATTTCAAACTCAATCTTGCCAGAAGATTCATTTTGAGCGATAGCTGGCCGCGGTATGTCATCCCAATCCCAGCCTGCAAGATCCAGTGCTGGACCTCCTCCGCCACCACCTTGCTTGCCATAGAGTGCCTTCGCATCCAAAGACCCTTCCTTGCTTCCCTTATCTCCTACTGTGTTGGGGTTGTCGCCATGATTGGCATTGGCTGCGGCATCTTCTTTCTTTCCATCCGATTTATAGGTAGCCAATAGTTTCTCCTCTTTCTTTTCAGCTTCAACAGGCTTTTTTTCCACCGGTTTTGGCTCCACTTTAGGCTTTGGGGTTTCTTTTTTTGTTTCTTCAGCAGCTACAGGACTTTCAACTTTGGATACTGGTTGCTCTGTAGTTTCAGTTATCTCTTCTGGAGCCACTTCCTCTACGGCTTCTTCAGTTTGCTCTGTGTCATTCTCTTCTGATTGTTGCTCTTCAGTAGTCTCTGCTTCGGTTGGAGTTGTATCAGGCTGTTCTTCACCATAGCCCTGACTATCCAATCCAAAGTTGAGCTCTATTCCATATTCTGGTAAAGGGGGATTCGGTGCTCTCCATGCCATTATGAGTAGAAAAGCAACCACCAAGGCCGCATGAACACCCAATGAAGTGATCACTCCTATCCTACGGTTTTTCCTTTCCTCTTTTTCGGTCATGTTACTTCGGTTTAGTGGCAATGGAAACCTTGGCTTCTAATGCTGTTGCTATTCCAGCTACATAAACTAATTCCTCTGTGGGCACACTTTTGTCGATATGAAGTACTACCACGCCATTTGGGCCTGAAAGATTACTCTTTAATACGCCCTCAAGAGTACCTTTAGTCACTCTTTTATCATTAACGTAATACTGCAGGTCCTGGGTTACAGTAACTGAAACTTTCTGCACTTCAATGGTGCTCGTTTTACTCGAAGGTAAATTAACCGGCAACCCTGATGGGGTAATAAAAGATGAGGTTAACATAAAAAATATCAATAGCAAGAACACCATGTCCGTCATGGACGACATGCTAAAGTTGGCTTCTATCTTATTTCTCGATTGAAGATTCATGTTACTTTGGTTCCTGTAACAAATCGATAAAATCAACTGACGAGTATTCCATCTTGTGGACCACTTTGGACACTCGCGTAACCAGGTAATTGTATCCCAGATAAGCAATAATGCCTACGATAAGACCAGCAACAGTTGTAACCATGGCTGTGTAAATACCTGATGAAAGGAGTTTTGGGCTAACTGATCCCTCCTCTTGTGCTATAGCAATAAAGGCCTGTACCATACCAATAACGGTACCTAAGAAACCCATCATTGGTGCAGCTCCTGAAATGGTTGCTACAATGGACAGGTTCTTTTCTAACTTAAAGAGTTCGATTTTTGCGACATTCTCAATCGAGGCCTCGATATTCTTTAATGGGCTACCTATTCGGGAGACTCCCTTTTCAATCATTCGTGCAATTGGGCTGTCAAATTGTGCACAAACCATTTTTGCTCCGTTAATGTCTCCTTTCAAAACCAGCTCCTTAATCTTACTCATGAAAGCGTCAGGACTTGTATTGGCCTTGTTGATAGTAAGCATACGCTCAACAAAAATATAGATCGCAATGAAAGAGCAAAGGACAATAGGCACCATCATGAGACCACCTTCCTTTGCCAACTCCCATACAGAAACTGCCTGATCGGCAGTTACCTCAGCAGCTGCAGTATCAGTAACAATTTGAAGTAACATCATAGTTTAAAAAATCAGTTAATCATGAAAAAATAACATCATGAAAAAATATTAGTACCGCACCACCCAAACTTCGTTGCCGTATTTCCCTTTCTCTTCATCAGCATTGGTCTGTGCCAAGGCATATGTTTCGTGGTCGGCAATGGCAAGTCTGTAAAATTTAGTTTTTCCAAATGGAGGAATAATTTTAGTGCCTACCCCTTCTTTACTCAATTTTCTTGCATAGTCCATCACCAAGTCATCATCGATACCTGCTGTTATTACAACATAGTAACGTCTGGTTCTCTCCGTTAGTGTCTCAATGGTGGCGATTTGAGGTTTTGCATTGGCAACGGCTGTAGAATCAGCAATTGCTTTCTGCCTTGCCTCTTCTTGTTCACGAGCTATACGAGCCTGTTTATCTCTCTCCGCTTTTGCTGCTGCTGCTTTCTGAGCTGCAAGTTGTTCTTGCTTCTCCTTTTCCTGCGCAGGTTTATACACGTAATTGTAAATCATAAAGCCGGCTACTATAATAACCGCTCCAATTACCAATCCGATAATCAGTGGAGCTTTAGATTTCTCCTCTTCAGGTGGCGTGTATACGTATCTTTCTTCTTGCTGAGGTTCCTCTTCCATCGAAGAAGAATGAGTATCCTCATTCACCTCATCCTTTGTTTTATCAAGTGGTTTGTACTCAATATCTGGCAAGCCAAAACTATCTTCTGACTCATTGCCATTCTCCGGGCTATCATCCGGACGGTCTTCAGGTTTTTTTCTTTTTGCCATAGGTTTTCAAGAGGTTATACTAAGTATTACTAACAAAAATAACTTAATTTCTTAAAACAAATAACCCCCGGCTAAAAGCTCCAGCTCACACCTCCCATAGCCTGAAATCCTCGAACTGGGTAATTCAAATACACCGGGTAATCATTTGATAAGATATTCTCAAACTTTAAAAATATAGATACCTGCTTTGACAGAAAATAATCAGCTTTCACATTGAGATCAATGCCAGGATCCAGCTCTACAACCTGAGCAGTTTCATTGATAGCCTTCATCCCACCCTGCCCTACAAGGCCTATATTAAGTAGCAATTTTTGATACACATTAAAAGCGGCACTTGTACTTAATCGATAGGTTGGCCGATGCCATGCTTCAGCCTGTTTATCAGTGGAATAAGAATAGTAATCTCCACGTATATTAAATCGAACTACCTCATTTTTGTTGTAACCAAGCTCCGTAAATAAATTAATCCTTTGAGTATTGCCCACATCATACACCACATCAAATTTTGCTCTGTCAGCCACTGCATTCTGATACAGATAAAGGTCTTTTAAATTGGCTGCTGCTACTCCTGCATTGAAAGCAACAAGTCGGCCTAGTTTACCTTTAATACCTGTAGTTAATTCGATAGTCTTATTGGTGTGGAATATACCTATGTTCGAATTCAGCCATAAGTTTTCTCTTGAAAGAGTATGTAAAGTCACCTTCTCCATATCACCAGAAAGGCTTGCATAAGCATTTATACTCTGAGAAAGCAGGTAGTTAGCCTTTAGATTAGGATAGAAATGTAATGACTTACTTCTGATAGAATCATTTTCAAGTATAGCTGTTGCTCCAAGTGAGATAGATAAGTTATCTATAGGGGTAAACGCGAATGATGGACTTACCTTGAAGAGGTGCCTAGGTTTGGCATCAATCAATGAGTCCTTTCGAGCGATCAAATCATAGTCAGATGTTAATGTTATCTTACTCTTTTCTGAAATTGTATAATAGCTGTTGAACTTTAACGCTACATCACTTTCTGATGCTTCATATTTATCTTTTAAATAGCTAAAACTTCCACCCAGGTTAAAATTAAAATCAGATGGCTTTGTATTACTAATGGACCCACCCAATGATACTATGTTATAATTCTGCCTAATAGTATCCCTTACCACCTCTACGCCAGGTGTGTAGCCATAAAAATAGCCACCAAGATTTTCATAATCGATAAACACATCTGTAGTTACCGCCTTTGTGTACGTTTGACCGAAAACTTTTATGTTAGTCGTATTGCTGGCTGAGTTCTTGTCATCTACAGGGCCCTTTCCAAAACTTCTGTGATAAAGTTGAGCCCCCAGAAATCTGTTTTTATCGCGTTTGGTATTTAGCCATGCATTGAGATATGGTGAAGAGTAGTTTCCAAAACCTGCACTTATGTAGTTTCCGTAAATCTTAGAAATATCCTCTTGTTTTAACCTTAATGGCCTTGGGTTGGATTGGTAATCAGGGGCATTAAAACTTAAGTTTCTAAACTCGTAAGTAATCTCCGGCTTAATTGGTTCAGATGGTCGTGGTGGTACTTTTTCGAAATTTCTATTGGCGCGTGGCAATACAATTTGACGTTCCCGTACGATTTCTATTTCTACATCCCCTATTTCGCCATCGCGTTCCCATTGTTCATCCTGAGCAAATGATTCATGAAAACAAAGCAACGCCAACAGCATCAGTGTGCTTGTAAAAAGACCTCGTCTATATCGTAGTGAAATCATCAATGTATCAATTGTTACTATTGTTCAATGAGTCCTTTTCCTTCAACTGCTTTTCTTTTAGCATTTCATTGTCTTCGATGCGTTTTAGTTTCTCTCCTGCCAATGCTCTTATGTCCTCCAATGGAAAGTTTTCAATAATAGATTTAAGGGTTCCTTTTGCTTGAAACAAATCTCCCATTGCTACAAAATTGTCACTTAATAATAGATATGATTTACCAACCCAAGCAGTATAGGCTCCAAAATCACTATTCAGGCTAATTAATGTTTCATAGCATTGTTTGTATTCTTTGTTCAAGAAGAAAATCTCTCCCAAAAGATATTTGGCCTCTGCACCATGCTCATCCTGAGCAGTATTCAATGTATTTAAAAACTCATCCTTTGCTAACTCATAATTACCACGAGCCATTGCTGCTTTACCCAAAAACAGAGAGGCTTTATTTTGAGACCCAGCACTTACATTACCGCTTTCAAGAATTAGATTAGCATAAATATCAGATGAATCATACCGGGCAAGCATGAAATACGATTCCATCAGACCAGACCATGCATTGTACTGATCCTTTTTTGTTGATGCCTCTTTAGAAAGCTGCTGAAATACGGGTACTGCTTTCTGATAGTTACCCAGCTTGTATTGCAGTTCAGCAATGCGTGCCGTTACCCTACTAGCAAACGTGAATGAAAAATCACCTTTAATGTCCTCATAAATACCCAACGCCTTTGTATTCTCCTTTAATCTGTAATATGATTCAGCCTGGTAATATTTAGCCTCCGTATTCCTCGGGCTATCGGAGTAGTTTCTCAGGTAGTTCCCCAAACTTGAAATGGCGCGTTGGTATTCCTGACTGAAGTAAAGGTTCTTGGCTGTTTCAAATTCAACAGATTCAATACCTTGTGCATCAGGATTTGCATTTTTAAAATTGGCCAGGTGGGCGTCAAACTCCCCTGCTCTTCCGGCAAGGTTCAAAGCCTCCTGAAGCGGCAGTAGGGCATCATTCGCTACAGGATGTCCACTGTATTCATCAACAACTGTAATGTAATCGGCCGCAGTTTTATTATAATCTTTTAAATTGTAGTAAGATGAAGCCCTGCGCATGAGTGCGTAGGGAACAAACTTGGAAGACTTATTAGATGAAATTAGGCGTGAAAAACCTGACACCGCAGTACTGTAATTTCCCTGTTCGAAATCAAGTTGGGCATGCTGAAACATGGCCTCATCGATAAACCTGGACTGTGGATAGTTTTTTAATACCTGATCCAACTCTGCCACTGCAAGTTCATATTTCCTTTGTATTCCCAATATTACTCCCGCTTGCAAGTGGGCATAATCATTGTCGGCAGACCTTAATTGAATCCCTTTCCTATAGTTAGCCAATGCCTCCGGATAAACTTTGGTGACATAATAACAATCAGCAAGCCTAAGCACACCATCGGCCAAATTAGGAGATTCTATTTTTACAAATTCCTTGAAATTATACAAGGCCCTATCATACTGCTGCATGTTAAAGTATGCATACCCTAGTCCATATCTGGTCTTGGTCAATACTTCCGTGTTGCTATAATTTGGAATGCCAATAACCCGCAGGTAATTATCTGCTGCCTCTTCGTACTTCCTTCCGATTGAGTAAGCCTCTCCATTCCAAAAACTTGCTTCTGCTACATAGTTGGGGTCTACCGGATATTGAACTGATTTTTCAAACATCTGAACAGCACCAGCATATTGTTCCATATTAAACAATTCAATACCCTTAAGCATAGTTGCCTTTTGGTAAGCCCTGTCAATCGCTGGCCCTCTTGAAGATAGTCCCTCAATGTACTCGATCGCCTTGTTGTAATTATTCGCATTCACATAGGCCTGAGACAGCACCTCCTTCACTTCTGTAGTATGTGTGCTGGACTTAAATGTAGAAAGGAAACTTTCCAGTTCTTCAATGGCCTCATCCGATCTGCCTAAATCATAAAATATCTTCGCATGTTGAAAACTACTTTCCTCCATCAGCCTCGGATCTGCCTTGAACTTCTTCGCATTATCAAAAGCAGTTAGTGCTAATTGTTTCTGATCTTGCTTTAAATAAATTGAGCCCAAATAATAAGATGCATAAAAGCCAACGGAATCCTTATCAGAAGCAGAACGTTTTAAGTAGGCCAAAGCTTTTTCATCCTGACCCAATGAATAAGCAGAAAAGCCAGATCTCAACAACACACCTCTGTCTGCCCGTGCCTCATTTACTTCAAGGTACTCTTCATAACCTAACAAGGCCTTTGAATAATCTTTCTTTTTAAAGTAGGCTTCAGCAGCAAAGAGAGCTATCTCTTCCACATTATTCACACCTTCTTTTCCTTTAATCTGCTCAACATAGACCAAAAGCTCATCATATTGTTTTTGCTTGTAGTAGGCATTGGCAATCAGCTCTGGCACAACCAACGAATACGATTTGTTTTGCTCTGCCCTCTTCAGGTCAGTCAAAGCATTTTCATAATCACCATTTCCGAGTTCAATAAACCCGGCATAGTAGCTTGAAGCTGGTCCATATTGTCCCCCTAATGCCTTAATAAAATTAAATTGGTCTAACGCATCCTCAAGCTTGCGCAGATTAAAAAGGCTATAGCCCCAATGAAATCTGCCCACAGCATGCTGATCGTTACTTAAAGTTGGAAAGTCGACCTTCTTGAAATAGGCAGTAGCCCGACCATAGTTCTTCTCTGCATAGAAGAAGTTGGCCAGATCATAATAAGCAGTAGCTGCTTTAGGATGATTGGGGTTATCCACGACAAATTCTTCAATCTTCTTCTCACCATCTCCATGGTAAAGGTTCAATGCACAAAATGCCTGGTAATAAGTTGCTTCTGCCCTCTTTAAGTTATTGGTTGTGGACTGAGATAGAAAATCGGTAAAGCTTTGTTTAGCCGCTCCAAATTCCTGGTGAGCAATTAAATCAAGTCCAGTAGCAAACAGGCGGTCTGCATTATTTTGCGAATTTAGATGTTGCGCAAAAACAGGAGACGTAAGGATTAGAGTAATTCCAAAAAAAAGGAATCTGATATTCATGTACAGTTTTTCGCTAGAACAGGGTAAACCCAAAAATATTGTAATACTCAGTTTAAAAAATTGCGCCATGCCCAATACAATGTTTGGAATGCATGGACTCAAAACTAGTGATTAAAACGAAATTTAATGAAAGAGGGGTTCAATACTTGAACTAATTATTGAAGTATTTACTTCAAATGATGGCTTAACAAAATGAATGGAACTATCAGTGAATCAGCTTGTAAACTAACTCCCTTAATATCTGTCCTTCACCTATCGCACTTGCATTTACTCCTTTAATTTTCAGATCTGCTTCAGAAATGGATTGTATGCAATTCACTAATTGCGGTGTGGAATAATATTGTAATGCACTGCTATAATCTCTTGCGGCATACGGACTAATCTTCAGTAAACTAACCAGTGATCGGTCACTTTTATCAGAAGCAGTGGAGGCAACCAATAGTTTGCTGTAAAAAGAATATAGAAATGCCACAGCAGGAATAAGTGGATTCTTCTTGGTATTGCTCTCAAAGTAATTAACAATCTTGTTGGCCTGAAGCGGGTCCCTTTTTATTAATGCCTTTTGAAGTTCAAATATATTATACTCCCTGCTGATACCTACCTGAACCATTACCTTGTCAGCTGTAAGGGTATCCCCTGCCGGAAGCGCGATCATTACTTTATCCAGTTCATTGGAGAGCCTCTTGAGGTCATTACCAACATATTCGCATAGCACTCTCACTGCACCTTCATCTGCTGAATAGCCCTTCTCTTTCACATAGTTCAGGATAAAATCAGGAAGCTGGCTTTCATATGGTTTTTTAAAAACAGCAGATAAGGTAAGCTTGTCAATCTTTTTACCTAATTCTCTGCGTTTGTCCAATGCTTTGTGTTTATGACACAACACCAGAATAGTAGAGGGTGTCGGGTTGGAAACATAGTCCAGCAAAAGCTTGGCACCCATCTCTTTTTGCAAATCTGGGACTTCTTGTGCTTCTCTTACAATCACCACCTGCCGTTCAGCCATCATAGGATAGCGCTTTGCATGTGTAAGAATAGTAGAAACGGAAGCATCTTTGCCATACACTACTACTTGATTGAATCCCTTTTCTGATTCAGACAAGGCATTGGCCTCAATGTAATCCGCGATTAAATCTATATAGTATGTTTCTTCTCCCTGCAGCACATATACGGGTGAGTATTTACCCGATTTAAGTGCTGTTAGAATTTTTTTAGCAGCAGCATCCATTAATTAACCAACACTTTTTTTGTTTCTAAGATTAAATGCAGTAGCAGTTCCTACAATGGCTCCCGCAAGATGAGATTCCCACGAAATCCCGCTATCAGTCGGCAAAATACCATAAAATATTCCACCGTATGCAATAATCACCCCTATTGAAATAAGTAAAGACAAAAAGTCTTTACGCAATAAGCCGTAGACGATAAGAAATGCTGACAGTCCATAAATAAGGCCACTTGCACCAATGTGATAGGATATTCTAGGACTCAGCAACCAAACCAAAATATTGGTAAAGAAGTAACACCTAAAGAAAACAGTACGACCGATGCGTTCGTAAAAGAAAAAAAGTGTGGTACCCAAAAAAAGTAGCGGAATTGTATTAGAAACTAAGTGCGCCCTGCTCCCATGGATAATTGGAGCCGTTATTATTCCTATCAACCCCGTAAGAGAACGAGGCTGAATTCCTAATGCATTTAAATTGAAGCCATAGAGATATTGAAGTGTGAATGCAGCCCACATGAGGAAAACAAGACGAGCAGGTATGATTGAGCTTCCCCAAAGGCCAGGTGTCCCTTTGCTCACCCTTTCAGTATTTTGAAGGATCTTTCACCATCGGCAAATCAACAAGCCTGGCTTCCTCATCCCCCACTGATTTAATACCCAAAAGACCTCCGGAAGACTCAGCAGTGCCCAATGCAATATCTTTTAGGCTTTTATAATATTCTACCGCAAAGTTGCTTTCCAACTTTGGCAATAATTCATTCAGATCCGCAAGCTCCTTAGTGATCAATTCATTCCTTTTGGTTGCGTCTACAGGGTAACTTTGGAGTACCATCTTTAGCTTATCTTCAAAATCCTCAACCACCATAAGGTAAAACTTAGCCAGGGGGCTCCCCTTTGCATCTTTGTGCTTGTTCTTAGCCAACTCAATGCTCCCCTTTATCTCTTTATTATCGACATGGTCATCAGCACCAGCAATTAAAATACAGGCCAAAATGGGCCCTCTAAGCATTAATTCTATCTCAGGTGAAGAGAGTTTATCAAATTCTAGTATCATTGATTGAGTCTATTTACAATATGTAAAAAAGTCGAATTAGTGTAAATTATGAAAATTTTGAACGATATTATTGGAGTCATTATTTTACCTTGCCGAAAAACATACACATGTACGAGAAAGATCCGGTAAAAATATTTGTTGTTGAGGATGATCAAACGTATACCAAATTTATAAAGTATGTATTAAGCCTCAATCCTGATTTTGAGGTGGAGTATTTTAACACAGGAAAGCAGTTCCTTGGGGCACTCGATAAGAGACCGTCTATTGTAACGCTAGATTACTCCCTTCCTGATATGTCTGGAGAAGAAGTTTTGAAAGAAATAAAAGCTTTCGATCCAGATATAAGCGTTATCATAATTTCTGCACAAGAAAAAATTGGCACTGCTGTGGAGTTATTAAAGGCAGGTGCCTTTGACTATATCACAAAGGATGAGGAGGCTAAAGACAGAATTCTTAATTCCATCAATAATGCCCGAAACAAATCCTCTCTTATTAAGGAAATTGACAGACTTAAAGAGGAGATAAATACCAAGTACGAATTTGAAAAAAGTATTATTGGAAATAGTGCCCCTTTAAAAAAGGTATTCAGCCTTATTGAAAAGTCTTTGAAAACAAATATTACGGTTTCAATAACAGGAGAAACCGGAACTGGAAAAGAGCTTGTGGCAAAAGCTATTCATTACAATTCCAGCAGGAAGAAAAAGCAGCTGGTAGCAGTAAATATAGCCGCCATTCCTAAAGAGCTTATAGAGAGTGAGTTATTTGGTCATGAGAAAGGAGCATTTACGGGGGCTGCCAGCAGAAGGATTGGGAAGTTTGAAGAGGCCGAAGGTGGAACTTTATTTCTGGATGAAATTGGTGAAATGGATCTCAACCTTCAATCTAAACTCTTGC
>JBATLM010000041.1:0-8053 GCA_049289315.1 Cyclobacteriaceae bacterium | reverse complement strand
GATTTAGGTAGTTAGTCTTATAGTTTCTTAATCCTTCTTGATCACAAAAGGTTCTTCCATTGCAGAGAGCCTGCCTTCTGTCTTTGACTCTGCTACCATCTTCTCCACCTCTTCCATCAGCTTAGCATTTTCCATAACAACACCATCTTTAATGGTGTGCACAATTCCTCCTTTGCGAAACATCTTACCATCATTGTCGACAGTAAGCGCACCAAAGGAATACATGTAGCGAAGGTTATACAGAGGACTTCCATCAATGATTATTAAATCAGCAACGTATCCGGGTCTTACCAGCCCCATCTTATCCTGCCGCAAAGTTTTGGCGCTGTTGTAAGTGGCGGCCTTCAATACTTCCAAAGTATGCATTCCCGTTTCTCTCAATAATTGTAATTCACGAATATTAGAAAAACCGGGTGTTGCAAAAATGTAGTTGTCATCAGTACCATAAGCTACTCGGCCTCCTTTTTTATTAAACGCATAAATCAGTTCACCCCAAAGTTTATATGCATAGCTCCAGTTGTACTCATCATCACTTGTCCAGTCATAGTGGTATGCACCATGGTAGTTAGGGTTCGGTCCATTCCAATCCATTAATGTCTGATGCGTATACTTCTTGTGCCACGGTAAGCTGGAGCCGCGGATAATATCACGGTTGGCCTCATATACTACTCGAGTTGGCAACATGGTAACCCCATAAGCCACTAATGAATCAGCCACTTCGTTTAACAATCGCTCTTTATTAGCCTCTTGCCAAACTTTACCGGCCTGACCAAAGCGTGCGTTTTCATCATTGAAGTTATAAGTAGGGCTAAAATCCTGAACGGATCTATCCAAAGAAGATTCAGCGTAAGCGTAATGGTGCTCTATCATCGTAACACCTAATCTTGCAGCATCCACAGCCTGTGTAACAGACGTAGTATTAGGTGGAATATGGTAAGTGGTAATTCCTCCGGCTGCTGTTACTTCTTTACAAACAGCTCCTAATAGTTCCTGGCTCCATCCCAGAGGCCCCGCATTTACTACATGTGCTCCTTTGCTGAACATTTCCGCCACTACCTTTTTTACATTGGCTGGATTATCCAAAAAGACTTGATCGTAATTAGTTTTCTCGCCATAACTCCATATCGGAAATAACCTTGGAGCAAGTATAGCATTAGATTTGCTTTTGGCGGCTTCACTCATTCCACTGTCAATACCTCTGTCCGCTGCGGGTACCATGGCTGTTACTCCATGGGCCAACTTCAGATAATAAATATATTCTAACGGCATTGGCTCTGTACGCAAGTGCATGTGCAGATCAATCATGCCGGGCATCACATACTTTCCAGTCGCATCAATTACGCGATCACCAGTTACTCTTTCTGTTGCCCCTCTCCGCTCAGCAGTTACAGGATCAAAAGGAATCATATCCGTGATCATATTACCTTGTATCACAATATCATAAGGACCAACGGGAGGTCCACCGTGACCTGGCAATACCATGGCTCCACGTATCACTAATTTTTTATAAGGGCCATTGGCCAACTCACCGTACTTCTTTTGTGCAGTAGCATCTGCAAGCATAAAGAGGCAGGCAACCAAGAATAATATTTTAACTTTCATAATAGGTATAGGTTGTAGGTTCAATTCTTAAGATAAGAAATCGAATGTATCCTATTCCTATAAAAATGACTAATAGACCTTACCTATGATGGGTGGTTGATGAACGGTGCCATTACTATTTTCACCGAGATAGGCCATTGGTTCTTAAAGCTACCATTGCAGGTACTTATAGATAATGCGTATCAGTTTATACGCTTCATCCATGTCCTTCGCATTGTAAGAAATGGTATAACCATCTACCCGCTTCATACCCGGAATGCCCATGGCGACATCAGCGCGGGTAGGCGCATCTACTTTTAAGACAAACTCAATAGGTTGTTTCGCAGCAAGTGCTTTTGCGTTTTTTAAATCTTTAATAGCCGCTGTAGTTTGCTCCTGCAATGCCTTAAGTACCACATCAGGGTGCAACAATTTGGCGGCACTCGAGCCAATGGCTTCTTTGGTTATCACCGTACGCGTAGGTACCAGTTTCACAATTTCATCAGCAAAAGTTTTGTCACCACTTGCCAATATTACGGGCACTCCTTTAGCCCCAGCGTAATAAGCATTCAATCCTCCCTCACCCACCTCAGTACCATTCAGCCAAAGGCCTTTTACATTGCCTGAACCCGTGTGCGCCAAAAAACCATTTTCTGCTCCTGCCATCGCATGATATCCTATGAAAATTATACCATCGAAACTATCATCCAGATTTTGAACCATCCCCAATGGCTTGATATTACTTTGAATGTATTCAACCCGTGGGTCCAACTCAGTGTGTAACAGGTTTTGCATATCTCCATGACTGTCATTGACTACCACAGCAGCCGGTCCCGCTTGATAAATGGCTTTGACAACAGCATTCACTTCAGCAGTCATTAGCTTTCTTCCAGTGTCGTAATCCTTTCCGCCACCACTAGTCATTTTCGGTGTGCCAATTCCACCAATACCTTCCATGTCAACGGAGATAAATATTTTGACGGGCTTTGTCTGAGCAAAGCTCATTGTGCAGGTGATGACAAGCAGCAGTAGAATGTTTTTCATTTTGGCTTTTCTTTTAAAGATAAAGATCTATTGTTTTTCAATCTACTTTTATAGGAAATACATCCATTTTGATGAGGTCAGCATCAACTGTATGCTCACAGGTTATTGCAAGAGGTGTAAGTGATTGTTTTTCAGTTTGTTATTGTTAACCCACTATTAGCCTGTTGATAGTACTAAAAAGTTAATATTTAACACAAAACCTATGGGCACGCGATTCCGTTTATAAACCATAATTTTATAGATAATACCCAATTGTTGCTTTAGACAATACCTTGATGTAGTTTTGGCCGCCCAATGAAAAAGTTACTAACTAGACTTCTTCTCCATATTACAGTATTGAGTATCCTATTGTTAAGTGGATACTCACAATCTTATACCAATGGGTTTGATCAGGCCATTGCCCATTCCACTATTAACATCAAAGACCAGACTTACACAGTTTTTGGTGATTTAAAAATCAGCCAAAGACTTACTTTCAAGTCCATCAACTCAACTTCTGGTAAAGAAAAAGAGCACTTCAAAATTGATCCTGCCGAAATTGAAGAAGATGAATTAAATAGTTTCTCTAAATACCTGACAGGTAGTCGGCACTTCACTCCGATTGAAAATAATCATCCATTTGGTGATTTATTAAAGAATGCATCTGGGAATAAGTACTCCACGCTTTTCCCATCCAGCGAAAAATATATAGCATTTCAGGTATTCAGAATCTGATACCTCGAGGCAAATTGAGTTGCCTTACCCCTACCTGTAGTTTATTATAGTTCGGCACTGACAGCAAAAAGCTAACAGGTAGCCTGTGATGTGACACACATCACGTTTTACAATCAATTCATTTAAAAAGTAAATTATAACAATGAGAGTACTCATGTATTTGAGTTTGTGTGCTTTGTTGTACCACACAAGCTGCAGTTCCGAAAAGGAAGAAGGAAAAGAAGTAGAAACCAAATTTTTGATTACGAGTCCACTCAAAATGGACACATCCATCACCAAAAACTATGTGTGTCAAATCAAATCTATGAATCACATAGAAGTGAGGGCCTTGGAAAAAGGGTATCTCCAAAAAATATATGTAGATGAAGGGCAAATGGTGAAAAAAGGTCAATTGATGTTTCAGGTAATGCCTTCGTTGTATGAAGCAGAGTTACAGAAAGCACAAGCCGAGGCCAACTTTGCCGAAATAGAATACCTGAACACAAAATCATTGGCCGATAGCGATGTGGTATCAAAAAATGAATTGGCATTAGCGAAGGCAAAATTTGATAAAGCCAATGCTGAAGTATCCTTGGCACAAGTACATCTGGATTTCACACGCATTAAGGCCCCATTTGATGGCATCATGGATCGTTTTCATGTGCGTTTGGGAAGCCTTATTGATGAAGGTGAACTCCTGACCAGTCTATCAGACAACAGTAAAATGTGGGTCTACTTCAATGTACCCGAAGCGGAGTACCTGGAGTACGAAACGGTGATACAAAAAGATAACCTCGTACAAGTAGGTCTCTTGATGGCCAACAACAAGCAATTCCAATACCCTGGCGTAATTGAAACCATAGAAGCCGATTTTAATAATGAAACAGGAAACATTGCTTTCCGCGCTACTTTTCCCAACCCCAAACGCTTGCTAAGGCATGGCGAAACGGGCAGCGTATTGATGAACGTCCCATTTAAAAATGCGTTGCTGATTCCACAGAAATCTACGTTTGAAATTCTGGATAAAAAATACGTCTACGTTATCGATAAAGATAATATCGTTAGGTCTCGACAAATTACCATCGCTGCTGAACTACCACATATCTATGTAGTGAAAGACGGGCTGGAAGAAACAGATAAAATTCTTCTTGAAGGACTACGGCTTGTGCGTGAAGGTGACGAAATACATTCTGAATTCGTAAAGCCTAGTTTGGCGTTGTCGCAGTTGGATTTATATGCCGAGTAGTTACGACCACCTAAAAATATTTAGAAATGTTTAGCAAAATATTACATAGACCAGTCTTTGCGATCGTCATTTCGATTGTCTTTATTTTCGTTGGTTCGCTGGCCATTAAACAGCTGCCAATATCTCAGTTTCCAGAGATTGCACCTACAACGGTAAGTATATTTATTGCCTACCCCGGATCCAGTGCTGATGTATTGATTAAGTCGACCTTGATCACCTTGGAAAATTCCATTAATGGTGTTCAGGGTATGCGGTACATGACATCGGATGCCACCAGTGCTGGTGAAGCCACACTCAGCGTAATCTTTGAGCCTGGGATTGATCCCAATCAAGCAGTTATTCGTGTGAAGACAAGGGTGGATCAGGTAATGCCCCTCCTGCCCGAGCTGGTGCAACGTGAAGGTGTAATTATTACACCCATACAACCGAGTATGTTGATGTATGTGAATTTGTATAGCACGGATGAAAGTCTGGATGAGAAATTCTTATACAATTACGCCAACGTAAAAATGATTCCTGAAATCAACAGGATCAATGGTGTAGGTAGAACGCAAATTTTAGGTAGTCGTACTTACGCCATGCGGGTATGGCTCAACCCTGATCGCATGCGCGCCTATAGCATTTCTGTTGAAGATGTAATGGAGGCTATGGGTGAGCAAAGTATTATTGGTAGACCGGGTAGAATAGGTCAAAGTTCGGGTATCGCAGCACAATCATTAGAGTATGTACTTACTTATAAAGGCAGGTACAACAAACCTGAGGAATATGAGAATATAATTGTCCGAGCAAATGCCGAAGGCGAAAGCATCCGTCTGGGTGACATCGCTAAGGTTGAATTAGGAAGTGAATTCTTTGATATCTATTCTAACCTCGATGGTCATCCTTCCGCAGCTATTGTATTGAAACAAAATTATGGAAGTAATGCCAGTGACGTTATCAGGGAAGTAAAAGAGTTGCTAACAGAAATGAAGGCAGACTTCCCCCCAGGAGTAGATTATAAAATCAGTTATGATGTCTCTCAATTTCTGGATGCGTCCATTGAAAAAGTGCTGCATACATTGGGTGAAGCTTTCCTACTAGTAGCCCTAGTAGTTTTTATTTTCCTTGGCGATTGGCGCTCCACGTTGATCCCTACCCTGGCCGTTCCGGTTTCTCTGGTAGGTGCCTTTTTCTTCATGCAGTTCTTCGGGCTCTCCATCAACCTGATCACTTTGTTTGCATTGGTGTTGGCGATCGGTATCGTGGTGGACAATGCCATTGTGGTGGTTGAAGGCGTGCACGCTAAAATGGAGGAAAAGAATCTCTCGCCTTATAAAGCTACCAAGGAAGTACTTCAAGAAATCAGTGGAGCTATCGTAGCCATCACGCTTGTAATGACAGCAGTGTTTGTTCCGCTGGTATTTATGACAGGGCCTGTTGGTGTTTTCTATCGACAGTTTTCCATTACCATGGCCACTTCCATTGTACTTTCAGGTGTAGTAGCCCTTACGCTTACTCCGGTGCTGTGCGCAATGCTATTGAAGAACACTCACGGGCAACCTAAAAAGAAGAACCTCATCAACAGAGCGCTTGATGGTTTTAATAATTGGTTTGAACGAGTGACGGGAAAGTATGCCAGCCTATTGCGCTCCATAGTGAGCAGACGGATGGTAACGTTCGGCATCTTGTTACTATTTGGTATTGGCATCTTTGTTGAAAATCAAATTCTTCCTGCTGGTTTTATTCCTGGAGAAGATCAGGGTACCATTTATGCCATCATCCAAACCCCTCCCGGTGCCACGCTGGAAAGAACCAATCAGATATCTCAAAAACTGCAGAAGATATGCGAGGATGTGGAAGGTGTAGAGTCCGTTTCTTCCCTGGCGGGTTATGAGATCATGACGGAAGGAAGGGGATCCAATGCAGGTACTTGCTTGATCAACTTAAAGAACTGGTCAGACCGTGAACATTCTGTAAAAGAGATTATGGAAGAGCTAGAGGAGAAATCAAAAGACCTTGGTGCTATTGTTGAATTCTTCGAACCCCCTGCTGTTCCTGGCTTCGGATCTTCAGGTGGTTTTTCACTGCGCTTGTTGGACAAAAATAGTGAAACAGACTACCAGGATTTTGATAAAGTCAATAAGCAATTTATTGAAGATATGAGTAAACGTAAAGAGCTAACTGGTTTGTTTACTTTTTTCGCAGCCAATTATCCACAGTATGAACTGGAGATTGATAACAAAGCTGCCATGCAAAAAGGAGTCTCCATTGGTAAGGCGATGGAAAACCTGAACATTATGATTGGCAGTACCTACGAGCAAGGGTTTATCCGGTTTGGACGCTTTTTCAAAGTGTATGTACAATCCGCTCCAGAATTCAGAAGGCTTCCCTCCGATGTGTTGAATTTGTTCGTAAAGAATGACCATGACGAAATGGTGCCCTACTCCTCTTTTATGAAACTCAAAAAGACACAAGGCCCCAATGAAGTGACCCGTTTCAATATGTACAACTCGGCCGCCATTCGT
The DNA here is from genome assembly GCA_049289315.1 of Cyclobacteriaceae bacterium. GTDB lineage: Bacteria > Bacteroidota > Bacteroidia > Cytophagales > Cyclobacteriaceae > ELB16-189. Next base: position 985 of record JBATLM010000041.1, on the reverse strand, counting down.
GGGCTTCCCGCAAAAGGATATACTACAGCGGATGCGATTCAAGCGATTCGTGAAGTGGCCAAGCAAACATTGCCCAAAGGATATGACATTGCCTGGGAAGGTCTTTCCTATGATGAAGCAAAAAGTGGTAATGAGTCCATTTACATCTTCATCATTGTACTGGCATTTGTGTATTTGGTGTTGACAGCGCAATATGAAAGTTTCCTTTTGCCCCTAGCTGTTATTTTCTCTTTACCTGTTGGTGTTTTTGGTTCTTTCCTATTGCTCAAGCTCATGGGGCTAGACAATGACATCTATGCACAAATAGGACTCATTATGTTGGTAGGATTGCTGGGTAAGAATGCGGTGTTGATCGTGGAGTTTGCAGTGCAAAAGCACAGGCATGGCGCCACAATTTTTGAAGCCGCCATTGAAGGGGCAAAGGTCCGTTTCCGCCCGATCCTGATGACATCATTTGCCTTTATTGCAGGATTGATTCCATTGGTAATTGCAACAGGTGCTGGTGCTATTGGTAACAAAACCATTGGAGCTTCCGCACTGGGAGGTATGTTGTTCGGCACCCTTTTCGGAGTCATTATTATTCCGGGACTGTATTACATTTTTGCCAATCTGGCGGAAGGCCGTCAATTGCTTCGTAATGAATACGACAGACCATTGTCTGAAGAATTCGAACATAAAAAATCAAAGAATCATGATGAGTAGAATTATATATAGATGCATCAGTGTGGTGTTTATGGCATGGGTGTTTTCGGCTTGCACAACTCCTGTCCTTGTGGAAAAAACTGCAGACAAAACCGTTCCCGAAAGTTTTGCTACCTCGAAGGACACCACCAACTCGGCAAGTATCAACTGGACGAATTACTTTGCTGATCCCAACCTGAGTGCACTGATTGAAACGGCATTGCAAAACAATCAGGAGCTTAACATCACCCTACAGGAAATACAAATTGCCAATAATGAAGTAAGGGCAAGAAAGGGTGAGTAC
>JBATLM010000040.1:0-15592 GCA_049289315.1 Cyclobacteriaceae bacterium | reverse complement strand
AACCAGATGAGAGTGCTTGCTGTAAGCCTCCATATCTCCGGAGATCACCTTGGCGTCAGGGCACAGTTGCAGGGCTAGGTACATGGGCATGGCAGAGTGCACCCCAAACTTTCGCGCTTCATAGCTACAGGCCGCTACTACCCCACGCCTACTGCTACCCCCTATTATTAAAGGTCTGTTTTTGAGCTCTTTGTGCAGTTTGCATTCTACTGCCACAAAGAAGGCATCCAAATCCATGTGTATGACATTGCGGGTATCCATTAAGCAATAATACTAAATATTTTAGTATTTACTAATGAATTGGATGAGGGAGTTATTATTCAGTTAACTATCTGATAATAAATGTATTAATCCTTTTAAAGTCGAGATTATTTTACAAGTTGTTCCACCTTATCGGTCACGTTTTTATTATTATTCATCGCATGCCATAGGTCATAATTTGCCTGCAAATTCATCCAATAGTGAGGAGTAGTTTTAAAAGCACGGGCAAGTTTAAGAGCCATAAGTGGGGAAATTCCTGCTCGTTTATTAACAATAGTAGACAAATTAGGCCGAGTGATGAGTAGCTTATCACTGGCTTCTGTAACAGTTAAGCCAAGAGGATCAAGGTAGAATTCTAACAAAATCTCTCCTGGATGTGGGGGATCATGTTGAATAAATTTTTTCATTTAATGAGTGTCTAAGTAATCAATGCCTGTTGCCTTACCATCCGTGAACTCAAAGATAATTCTGTAATTACCAGAAACATCAATTGACCAATAACCTTGGTAAGGTGGTGCTTTAAGCTTGTGTAATCTAAAGGCTGGAACATTCAAATCTTCCAGCGATACGGCTGCATCAATAATGGCCAGTATCATTTTAATCTTTCCGAGACGTTCCTGCGGAAGTCTTTTCGTCTTTCCATCAATAAAGAGCTCCTTGAGTCCCTTATGCTTGAACGATTCAATCATAATTTCATGGTCATGGGGTTTAATACTGCCTGCTATCTAGGTTAGCTGGCCTCACCTTTCTAGTTAGTGTTGTACTGTGTAACGTAACACATTACAAATGTGAGTAATATTTTTTGAATTCGCAACGAAGGATGCTTAAATGCCATATTTTATCTCAAGAAACACCCAACGTAAATCATTAAAGAAATGGAATACTTCAAATTATAACCCTTCCAAAACCCAAACTTCTACACATCTGCTCATCCTTACCTAACATTCGTTAACCTCTTCTTTTAAACATTTTTCCTATTATTTGTTGAATCACAAGAAAAAAATTTCCATCCTTGTACTCTAGTACAAGCAAAAAGTGAAGATGAACACAACGCAGCGATACGAAATAACTAACTCCCTGATCCATTCGATCACGGGTGTGCTTGTCATTATTAGCGTCATTATTATTCTCCCAAAACCGGGATGATGGTGGTCTAATATTTAAGAAACTAAAAATTTCAACCGCCCCGTCCCGATACCCATCGGGAGGGGCGGTTTTGTTTTATATGGGTTTTAACAAACTAACGATTGTTCTAAAAGTATGTACTACACTAATGACACGACACTTTTCCTAGATGGAAAATTCGTAAAAGCAGCAGACGCAAAGATCGACCTCTTCAGTCAAACACTTCACTATGGATATGGTGTATTCGAAGGAATACGCGCATACCAAACTGTAAATGGAGTAAAAGTTTTCAAAGCACATGAGCATTATGAGCGGTTGCTCCGAAGTGCATCACTGATGGGCATACCTCTTCATTACAATGCTGAAGAACTTACGCAAGCTACTTACGAAGTGCTGGCCAGAAACAATCAAAGCAATGCCTACATACGTCCGTTGGTTTTTTGTAGCCCTAACATGGCACTCACCAGCCCCAATGAAGTTTCATTAATGATTGCCACCTGGGAGTGGGGGAAATACCTGGGAGATCAACTTTTAAAAGTATGCATCTCATCCTACCAAAGACCCAATCCAAAATCGTTTAAGATCGAAGCAAAGGCCTGTGGTCATTATGTGAATTCAATTTTGGCCACTACTGAAGCCAAACAACGTGGTTTTGATGAGGGACTTCTTCTCGACATCGAAGGCTTTGTAGCCGAAGGGCCAGGCGCCAATTTCTTTTATGAGAAAGATGGAGTGCTCTACACTCCGCCAAAAGGAAATATTCTTCCTGGTATCACACGTCAAACCGTACTGGAGATTTGTGCTGAGTTGGATTTGAAAGTTGTAGAAAAACTTTTCAAACCTGAAGACTTATTCGAAGCAGACAGTGCTTTCTTCTGTGGCACAGCCGCTGAAGTAATTGGAATTGATTCCATTGAGGGGCAAAAATTCAGCAAACCCTGGAAAGAATCCTTGGGGGCTACAATTCAGGAAGCTTACCAGTGTCTTGTTTTGGATAAGAGTTACAGCTACGTGATCGTGTAATTAGGATTTCTGAATTAATTTATGGAACTCAACAAATACAGTAAAACGATTACCCAAGACAGTACACTGCCTGCTGCGCAAGCAATGCTATATGGTATCGGTTTAACTGAACACGATTTAACAAAAGCACAGGTTGGAATTGTTAGCACTGGCTTTGATGGCAACACGTGCAACATGCACCTCAATGCTTTGGCACAGGAAGTAAAACAAGCCGTGTGGGATCAGGAATTGGTGGGATTAGTTTTTCATACCATCGGAGTGAGTGATGGTATTTCTAATGGCACCGAAGGCATGCGCTACTCATTGGTAAGTCGTGAAGTAATTGCTGACTCTATTGAAACCGTATGCAATGCACAGTACTACGATGGATTGATCGCGGTTGTTGGGTGTGATAAAAACATGCCAGGTTCTTTGATTGCCATGGGTAGATTAAATCGTCCTGCTATCATGGTGTATGGCGGAACGATAGCAGGAGGCCATTGGAAAGGAAAACAATTGAACATTGTTTCAGCATTTGAAGCTTTGGGCGAGAAGATGGCCAACAAACTTTCTGATGATGATTTTAAAGGCATCATTCAAAATTCTTGTCCGGGTGCTGGCGCATGCGGAGGTATGTATACCGCCAACACCATGGCATCCGCCATTGAAGCTTTGGGTATGGCACTTCCCTACTCTTCTTCCAATCCTGCTTTGAGCAAAGAAAAGTCAGCGGAATGCAAAACGGCCAGTGAAGCCATTCATTTCCTTTTGGAAAAAGACATCAAGCCACGTGACATCATGACAATGCAGGCATTTGAAAATGCCATTACCCTTGTGATGGCTTTGGGCGGTTCAACAAATGCTGTATTGCACTTAATTGCTATGTCAAGATCGGTAGGCTTGAAAGTAACACAGGAAGATTTTCAGCGCATTTCGGATAGCACGCCTCTGATTGCTGATCTGAAACCGAGTGGAAAGTATTTGATGGAAGATTTGCACAGAATTGGAGGTACTCCGCTAGTGCTAAAATATTTACTTGACAAAGGGCTTCTTCATGGTGATTGTTTAACCGTAACAGGAAAAACAATCGCAGAGAACCTAAATAATGTGGCTGCAATCGATTTTGAAAAACAGGACGTAATCGTACCATTGGAAAAACCGATCAAAAAATCAGGGCACCTACAAATCCTTTATGGCAACCTCGCAGAAAAGGGATCAGTCGCTAAGATCACAGGAAAAGAAGGTGAAAAATTCAAAGGGAAAGCCCGTGTATTCAATGGAGAATTTGAATTAATCAAAGGAATCTCTTCCGGAAAAGTAAAAGAAGGTGATGTGGTGGTGATCCGCTACGTAGGCCCCAAGGGTGCACCGGGTATGCCCGAAATGTTAAAACCAACCAGCGCGATCATGGGTGCAGGACTTGGAAAAAATGTTGCACTTATCACAGATGGAAGATTTTCCGGAGGCACTCACGGATTTGTGGTAGGGCACATTACTCCTGAAGCCTTCGATGGAGGATTGCTTGCACTGGTTGAAGATGGTGACTGGATAGAAATCGATGTAAGTAAACATCAACTGAATTTGTTAGTCGATGAAAAAACACTGGTTATCAGAAAGTCCACATTCAAATCTCCCGAACTGCGAGTTAAAAATGGTGTACTCTATAAATATGCGAAACAAGTAAAAACTGCTGCCGATGGATGCGTTACTGACGAAGACTGAGGAAAAAGATCAAACATCAACTCAACAAAAAATTTCAGGCTCTGAAGCGTTGCTTCAATGTCTTGTTGCCGAAGGTGTCACAACATTATTTGGCTATCCGGGCGGTGCCATTATGCCAGTGTATGATGCACTGTATGGATACACTGATAAATTAAATCACATTCTGGTCCGTCATGAACAAGGGGCTGTTCATGCAGCGCAAGGTTATGCGAGGGTTTCCGGTGAAGTGGGTGTGGCGCTTGCTACCTCAGGACCAGGAGCAACCAATCTTGTAACTGGTTTAGCGGATGCCCTAATTGATTCTACCCCGATCGTTTGTATTACTGGTCAGGTGTTCGCCCATTTATTAGGTACAGATGCCTTTCAGGAGATAGATGTGGTCAACACCACCAACCCTGTTACTAAATGGAATGTACAAATCACCGAGGCTAAGGATATTGCTGAGGCAGTAGCTAAAGCTTTTTACATTGCACGTTCCGGCAGGCCAGGCCCAGTACTGATCGACATCACAAAGAATGCTCAAAACGAATTACTTGATGAGTTTGAGTATGAGAAATGTGAACAAGTAAGAACCTACAAACCAAAACCTACCTTACAACTGCAACAGATTGAAGAGGCTGCTGAACTCATCAACAACGCTAAGAAACCTTATCTATTGGTAGGACAAGGGGTGTTGCTTTCTGGAGCCACTGAAGAGCTATTGGCATTCTCTCAAAAAACGGGAATACCAGTTGCCAGCACTTTGCTTGGGTTAGGCGCCTTCCCAACAGATCATCCCAATTATGTTGGATTTCTTGGCATGCATGGAAATTACGGGCCCAATGTAAATACCAATGAATGCGATGTACTGATTGCTGTAGGTATGCGCTTTGATGATCGTGTTACCGGAAACGTAGCCAAATATGCTACGCAGGCTAAAGTGGTGCACGTTGAAATAGACAGAGCTGAAATTAATAAAATTATAAATGCAGATGTTGCCGTACATGCCGATGCCAAAGAAGCACTAACGGAGTTAACAAAATTTTGTAAAGCCGGAAATCATAGTTCATGGGTAAAAAGCTTTGAAACTTTGAATAGTAAGGAACACGAAAAAGTAACTAGCAGGGAGTTTGATCCCACTGGCGAATTAAAAATGGCAGAGGTAGTTAACCATCTTTCATTATTGACCAACGGAAAAGCCATCGTGGTTACTGATGTGGGACAGCATCAAATGATTGCTGCACGCTACTATTCCTACAAAGATCCCAGAACCAATGTTACTTCTGGCGGAGCGGGTACCATGGGATTTGCTTTGCCTGCGGCAATGGGTGCCAAGTTGGCAAAACCTCAACAGCAGGTGATCGCTATAATCGGAGATGGAGGATTTCAAATGACTCCTCAAGAACTAGGGACTATTATGCAATACAATATTCCTGTAAAGGTACTCGTACTGAATAATAGTTTTTTGGGAATGGTACGTCAATGGCAAGAGTTGTTTCATCAAAAACGATACTCTTCAACAGAAATGACCAACCCTGATTTTATAAAATTGGCACAAGCCTACGACATACCAGCAAAAAAAGTAAGTGATCGAATCGAGCTTGTTCCTTCACTCAAAGAAATGCTTGAATCCAAAACTGCTTACTTTCTGGAAGTAGTTGTTGGCAAAGAAGACAATGTATTTCCTATGATTCCTACAGGCGCAGGAGTATCAGATGTGTTGCTGGAAAAAATTGAACAATAATCTTATGAAACAAGAATATACTATTGAACTGTCTGCGGAAAATAATTTTTCAATTCTAAACAGGATTGTCAATGTACTCAACAGAAGACGGGTACGCATTAAAAAATTAATTGCGCATGAAATCAATGAGGATTTTCGTAAAGGGGGTGCACTGTTACTGATCTACACTACCCCGGAGACGATGGAAAAAGTAAAACATCAGTTAGAGAAATTAATTGAGGTCGATTATGCCAATTACTATGCAGGCAGTAACGTATTCAATGAAATCAATGACAGAAACAATAAAGAAGTAGTACTTAGTTAAATAAATAGAAACCCAAACATTTAAAAATATAGGATTATGGCACAGATTGATTTTGCAGGAACATTGGAGGAGGTGGTTACTCGTGAAGAGTTTCCCATGGAAAAAGCGCTTGATGTATTAAGAGATGAAACTATAGCAATAATCGGTTATGGTGTTCAGGGGCCGGCACAAGCATTGAACTTGCGCGATAACGGATTCAACGTAATTGTAGGACAAAGAAAAGGATCAAAAACCTGGGGCAAGGCGGTGTCTCATGGTTGGATTCCGGGAGAAACGCTATTCGAAATTGAAGAGGCAGTAAAGCAAGGTACTGTGATTGAATATCTACTTTCTGATGCGGGTCAAATTGCATTATGGTCAACCGTTAAGCCACACCTGACTGCAGGGAAAACATTATACTTCTCCCATGGATTTGGAATTACGTTTAAAGAAAAGACAGGAATTGTTCCACCTGCCGATATCGATGTGGTGCTAGCAGCACCAAAAGGTTCCGGAACTTCGGTAAGAAGATTATTTCAACAAGGAAAAGGAATCAACTCAAGTTATGCTGTTTTTCAGGATGCCACCGGGAAGGCTGAGGAAAAAGCCATTGCCTTAGGAATAGGTGTAGGCTCTGGTTATTTGTTCAAAACCGATTTTAAAAAAGAAGTGTATTCTGATCTAACCGGAGAACGTGGAACACTCATGGGAGCCATTGCCGGAATCTTTGAAGCGCAATTCGAAGTATTGCGATCTAAAGGGCACTCTCCCTCTGAAGCCTTCAACGAAACAGTAGAAGAGCTTACACAAAGCCTCATGCCTCTCGTTGCTGAAAATGGGATGGATTGGATGTATGCCAATTGTTCTACCACCGCACAGCGAGGCGCGTTGGATTGGAAGAAAAAATTCAAAGCAGCAACGCTACCTGTGTTTAAGGAATTGTATGACAGCGTAGAGAGTGGAGCAGAAGCACAGCGTACTATTGACAAGTGTAGCCAACCCGACTACCGTGAAAAACTTTCTGAGGAATTAAAAGAACTGCGCGAGAGTGAATTGTGGCAAGCAGGTGCTGCTGTACGTCAGCTGAGACCAGAGAAGGCTTCTGTAGAGGCAAGTATGATAGATTAAAATCAAATGTGCAGTTGACAATCAACAATTGACATTTTGTTATTTGTCAATTGGCTAATTGTCAACTGTGAACCCTTGAATAGTGATAAACGTAACGCTAAATCAATTAGACATCAACGCTGCTGCTGAGGTATTGCAAAAGGTAGTCATCAAAACTCCACTACAATATCATCGTAAGCTGTCGGAGAAATTGGGATGTGACCTGTACTTGAAACGTGAAGATCTACAGACGGTACGTTCTTATAAAATCAGGGGAGCGTATAATCTTATTCAGAGCCTTTCTACAGACCAGCGAAAACACGGTGTGGTTTGTGCCAGTGCAGGCAACCACGCACAGGGCGTTGCTTTCTCATGCCGTGAATTGAGCATACAGGGCGTCATCTATATGCCAGCCATCACACCCAAACAAAAAATCAATCAGGTGAGAATGTTTGGTGGAGAGAATGTTGAACTCATTTTGATTGGTGACACTTTTGATGAATGTCAATACCATGCGCTCCTTCATGCCAAAAATCATAAGATGGAGTTTATTCCTCCCTTCGATCATTTAAAAATAATTGAGGGGCAAGGAACGGTGGCAAAAGAAATTCTAAGCGACCAACCTGACATCGATTTTCTTTTTGTCCCTGTTGGAGGTGGTGGACTTTGTGCAGGGGTATCCAGTTATTTGAAAACGTTTTCGCCTAAAACAAAAATCATCGGAGTAGAGCCACAGGGGGCACCTTCGATGACGGAGGCGTTAAAAGCCAGGCATCCGGTTGTGTTAGACAAAATTCAAAATTTTGTTGACGGTGCATCGGTAAAGAAAGTAGGTGAGATCACTTTTGAATTTTGTAAAGATGCTATCAGTGAAATGCTTTTGGTACCTGAAGGAAAAGTAAGTTCAACAATACTTCAACTCTACACAGAGGACGCCATTGTAGCCGAACCAGCAGGCGCACTTTCTATTGCTGCACTTGAACAAATGGGTGAACAACTAAATGGAAAAACAGTTGTTTGCGTTATCAGTGGTGGCAATAATGATATTGATCGTATGCAGGAGATTAAAGAGCGATCTTTATTGCACGAAGGGCTAAAACATTATTTCATTGTACGCTTCGCCCAGCGCCCAGGAGCACTTAAAGAATTTGTGAACCATATTCTCGGCCCAGATGATGATATTGTGCGATTTGAATTTATTCAAAAACACAATAAGGAGACAGGCCCTGCCTTGATCGGCATAGAGGTGAAGAATGAAACTGATTTTCATTCGCTGGTTAACAGGATGAATTCAGAAAAAATCAACTACACGCTCATCAACCAGAACGAAAATTTGTTTGAGTATTTGGTGTAGTGGCAGTGAGAAGTTTTAAATTAGCTTCTCACCTACTCCATCACAATGAAAAAATTTACTCTTTCTCTGCTCTTCTTTTGCCTGGTATCAGGACTGTACGCTCAAAAGAAAATTAAAATTCTTATTTCTGTAGACATGGAAGGGCTGGCTGGAGTTGTTACCGAACAGCAACTGGGGCCAGCAGGATTTGAATATGGTCGATTTCGTGAATTTATGACCAACGAAACATTGGCTGCCATCGAAGGTGCAAAGCAAGCTGGTGCTACAGAGATTGTGGTAGTAGACTCCCATGGCAATGGACAGAATTTACTAATTGAAAAGCTACCTAACGATGTTAAGCTCATCCGCTCGTGGCCAAGAAAAAATCATATGGTGAGTGGAATTGATGATACGTTTGATGGAGTAATGCTTATTGGTTATCACTCGTCTACCACTAATATGGAAGGGGTAAGGGCTCACACTTTTTCCAGCGCCAAGCTGACCAAAGTGAGTATAAATGAAAAACCCGTATCAGAAGGTATTTGGGCTGCCATGGTAACAGGACATTATAATGTGCCGGTCATTTTAATAAGTGGTGATAACATTGCCACCAAGGAAACAAAGGACTTTGTAGGCGATATGGAAATGGCCGTTGTGAAAGAAGCTTATGGTTTTCATTCTGCAAAATCATTAACTCCTGCAGCTGCTTGCCAAGTAATAAAAGAGGCCAGCGCCAAAGCAGTAAAAAGAATTTTGGATTTTAAACCTTATAAAGTGGCTACTCCTGTTACGTTGGACGTATCATTCAAAAATTACAGACCTGTAGAACTTCTCTCCTATCTGTCCATCGTTAAACGCACTGACTCCCATACCATCCGTTTCATTGGAGATGATATGATCAAAGTATCTGACTTCTTCATTTTTATGGAAGATTACAACAGCGAGCTGGAGCCTTAAGAAATTAATCTTTTCTCAAAAGTCTAATCAGGAACGTCATCGTGATCCCTTTTCTCGCGCACGCATTTTTGGGATTAAATGAGGTTGTTCGCATAAGCAAACTTGATCAGACCGACCAAAGAGGTCGTTGCTGTCTTTTTAAATATATTCTTTCGGTGGGTTTCTACTGTTCTTTCACTAATAAACAGCTCCTCTGCAATCTGCTTATTAGTAAATTCTCTGGCAATCAATTTCAAAATTTCGCGCTCACGGTCAGTCAATAATTTTCCTTCATCCGGATTTTGAAGGTTGACAATTAATAGTCTGTTGATGTCATTGCTGAGGAAAACTTTCCCTGCCTGTACTTCGCGGATTGCTTGTAATAATTCGTTCTGCGTATCCTTTTTTAGCACATAACCATTCACCCCTGCCTTGAGTATTTCCTTCACCAGGTGCACCTCATCATGCATACTCAATACAATTATTTTAACGTTCTGATTGATCCTCTTTACCAAATGGATGAGCGAAAGTCCATCCATGCCCGGCATATTAAAATCTGTGATCATTAAGTCCACCTCATTCTTTTTCAGAAAGTCCAGAGCACGTTCAGCACTGTCCGCCTGAAATACAACTTCGTAATCTTTCTTTTCCAAAAGGCTTTTTACTCCATCACTAAGAATCGTATGGTCATCGACCAAAAGTATCTTCATTTTTAACTCTCTATGTTTCCGCCAAAAATCAAAGATATGTGCCTTGTGCATAGGAACAAGAATACATTCCTGCGAAAGGCGAAACCATCCGTGCTAATGGGTATTTTTTAGTCCTTTGCCCTGAACCTTCACTTCTTCGGATACGCCTTCAACCGGAACTCTTATAATAAGGGTAGTTCCCGTACGGTTAGGGGAAGAATCAATTTCCAATTCCCCATGAATCAATTTCACTCTTGACATAATGTTCCTCCACCCATTTCCATTGCCCTGTTCCAATACGCCAGTATCAAACCCATTGCCAGTATCCTCAATAGTAATACTTAACTCATTTTCATGGCCTACCAACTGTATTTCAATTTTTGGTGCCTTACCATATTTCAAAATATTATTCACCCACTCCTGTATGATACGGTAAAGAGAAATTTCCTGTATTTCCGATAACCTTTCAGGTACATCGAACGAAATCACTGAAACTATAACTCGCCCAGAGGATGTAATACGCAATCCCATTTCTTTTAAAGCAGGAACCAACCCAAATTGAATCAAAGTTTGTGGCATCAGGTTAAAGGCTATTCCCCTAATTTCTTTTTGCATCTCATCAATAATTTTTTCCGATCTAGATACTACAGCCACCCTCGATTCCATCGAAGATCCTGCATCAATATTTCCCAACAGCAATCTCAGAGAAGAAATCAGCTGTCCCATTCCATCGTGCAAATCCTGCGCAAATCGTTTGCGTTCTAATTCTTGAGATGATAGTGCCGCCTGAATGGAAGCTTCTTGCAATTGGATTTCCAGCTCCTTCTCCAAAAGTTCTTGCTTTCTCTTGAAACGACTTTTGTTGAGCAAGAGAATGATCACAAGCATTCCAATAAGTACAATTAGAAATACGGCCACCATCGCAGCCCGCTTAAATTGATCTTCCTTTTCCTTCAACTCGCTGTTCTGTTCCAAAATCTGTTTGTCTTTGATGGAGGTTTGATATCTAGTTTCCAGTTCACTTACAGTTTTCAGACGTTCAGTTTTGAAAATAGAATCCTTCAAAAGGTAGAACCTATCTTGATAATTGATTGCCTGCTTCAAATCACCACGCTCTTTATTAAATGTGTATAAATCAAAATAAGTATCTCGAATTTTTTCGAGGCTTTGGGATGCCAGGGCATAGTGTAGCGCACTGTCAAAATATATCTCCGCTTGACGAAAATTCCTTTGCTTTGTTTTTAGTTGACCAAGATTGGTAAAGGATCCCGCATAAGTATATGGCTCATTAATTTTGCGTGCTATTTTCAATGAAGTCAATAAATATTTTTCTGCCAGCACATATTGCCCCGTCTTCATCAACGTGTTTCCAATATTATTGAAGGTGAATTTTATATCAAGCGAATCAGGCACAGGATCTAATTCGAATATTTTAAAATGATAAGTGAGCGCTGAATCAGGCTTATTCCAATCATCAAAATTGATTCCTATTGCATTAAGACAAAAGGCCTTATGATTACTGTCTGCTCCACCTTCAACGGCTTCACTAAAACATATCTTCCCATATTCTACACCTTTCTCAAAATCTTTGAACTCATGATAAATAATTGCTATGTCTGCCAACTGATAGGCTAATGCATTTATATCATCCGCTTTTTTAGCCCAAGCCAAGCCTTGTTGAGAATAGGCAAGTGATTGCTCATAAACGCCAAGATCAATATAGGTACGACTAACCCATCTACACACCAAAAAACATTTCTCAGGAACTTGGTCGATACTAGAGTGTTGAAAAAAGAGCTCCCCATAATACAGTGTTGAGTCTCTTACCTTATCCCTGTAGGAACGCCTGATTTTTGTGAATAAGAAACTAAGTGAATCATCGGTTGTTTTTATTCTTTTTCTTGCCTCACTGAAATAAGTGGCACTATTCTTTTGAGAGCTCAATGCACTATCCAGTAATGATTGAAAATCCTGGCCCACACTTTCAAGTGGCAGAATAAACGACAAAAAAATAATCAAATACTTCATCAGGTCGAACTTTCCATATTTAACATTATCAAGCTTAGATCAAGCTAAAAATTAATTTAAATCACACGGTTTCTCACCAACCAAACGAGCATTTTTTGCGTTCTGCCTATACCAAAGCACGTAACCTAACAGTTCGTGCATAACTGCCACAACCTGACCAATATCAGTCATTCGAGAAAAGTCCCGAACTAACTTTGACCACTGCTTGTTGAACTTCACAAAATAGCCAAATGAAAACAATAGTCCTTCTATTCTTAACGCTATCGATTAGCTTATTTACACAGCCCAAGTGGCAATCTAATTTTGACATTGCAAAAGCAGAAGCAAAAAGAGATAATAAACCCATCATATTGAATTTTTCCGGTTCCGATTGGTGCGGCCCCTGTATAAAAATGACCCGGGATGTTTTCGACAAAGATACCTTTGTCAACTATGCTAATAGCCACCTGGTAATGGTTCGTGCTGACTTTCCCCGAGCCAAAAAGAACCAGCTTGACCCCAAGCAAACAGCACATAACGAAGTCCTGGCTGAAAAATATAATCCACAAGGAAAATTTCCTTTAACACTTTTGCTCGATGTCAACGGAAAAGTTCTGAAAACATGGGATGGCTTTAAATCAGGGACGCCAGAAGATTTCATTGAACAAATCAACCAAAGCATTGGCAACTAACACCTTACAACGAGAGGGTGCCCTTTTACACAAAAGAACCACCCGCCTCATGGGTAACACTTTTGAGTTGTGTGTGGTCTCTGATAATAGAGCGTGGGCCAACGAAAGGATTGACGAGGCTATAACCGAAATCCAACGGATCGAAGCTTTGCTCACTACTTTTAATGACGCTAGTCAAACCAATCAAATTAACGCAATGGCCGGGATTCGACCCGTAAAGGTTGATCAGGAAGTTTTTGATCTTATCCATCGCTCCATTAAAATATCTGATCTTACTCAAGGTGCATTCGATATCACCTATGGATCTATCGATAAGAGATTTTGGAATTTCGACACCTCCATGACTTCATTACCTGACCCAGAGGTAGCTAAAGCATCTGTTCGCCTCATCAATTATAAAAATGTAATCCTCGACAGGGAACAACATACAGTCTTTTTGAAAGAGCGAGGAATGCGTATCGGGTTTGGTGGAATAGGAAAAGGATATGCAGCCGACAAAGGGAGACAGCTTCTCAAAGAAAATGGTGTTAAGAGTGGATTTGTAAATGCAGCCGGAGATCTCAGTGCCTGGGGGCATCAGCCCAACGACACGCCATGGACCATTGGCATTGCCGACCCCAATTCAAAACATCACCCTTTCTCTTATCTGAAAATAACTGACATGGCCGTTGCCACCTCAGGCAATTATGAAAAAGTGGTAATTATTAATGGTAAGAAGTATTCGCACACCATAGATCCCAAAACAGGGTTCCCGGTATCAGGTATTAAAAGCGTAACCATAATTAGCCCCAGTGCAGAACTTTCGGATTCAATGGCCACACCAGTCACAGTGATGGGGATTAAGGTAGGGTTGAACCTTATCAATCAAATAAGAAATATAGAATGCATCATTATAGATGAACAAGACAAAATCTATACGTCAAAAAATATACAACTTTCCTAACCTATGAATCTCCTGAATAAAATTAAATTTTCTATACTTCTTTTCTCTGTTGCTTCTATGCTGCAGATATCCTGTGCCCCCGTGAAAGAATATCAAAAAATGTATCTCAATGATGCCGAAATGGAATTGGCTATGCGCAAGTGTGAAAAATTTGAAATGAATTTTCAATTGTATCGTGAGGGAGCTTCTGGAGCCAACGGTGGTAAAACCGGTGGAGGGTGTGGGTGTAATTAAAATAAAGAGCAAATGATTCGCATCCCACTTACGATAATAGGGCTTTACATGAGTGTTGTAAGTGCCTTTTCACAAGCGACAGCTAATTCTGACAGCTCAGCGTACAAAAACAGAAAACTAAAATTCGAAGAGGCCAACTTTGTCACAAGTTATTACCATCAAGATGGAAACAACTCGGCAGTTACTGGTGGTATAGGCACTGAAAGACTAACCGATGTATCGAATACCTTCGATCTGAAATTATCAAAGTACGATTCGAAAGATCGGCTTCAGAATTACAATTTTGAATTAGGTTTTGATGTTTACAGTTCGGCTTCATCAGACAAAGTAGATCCCAATACCATTTCATCTGCCTCAGCAGGAGATAGTCGTATTTACCCATCAGCTGCATGGACCATCACCAATGAAAAGAAAGGGCAATCATTCGGAGTAAATGCCGCCATTTCTTCAGAGTATGATTACCTATCCTTCGGTGGGGGAATTAGCGCAAGCAAAAACTCAAAAGATAACAGCAGACAAATTGGGGTAAAGGCTCAAGCCTTTCTTGATCAAGTTTCCATTATTTATCCCATTGAACTACGACCTGCACCCTATTCAAGTAAAGCCAGAAATTCATTCAGCACTTCGGTCGCACTTTCACAAATTATTAACCAAAGGCTACAAGTTGCAATGATTTTGGATCTTGCTTACCAAAATGGGTTTTTGAGTTTACCCTTTAATCGAATTTATTTTTCTGACAATTCTACTGGCATTGAAAAATTGCCAGATAGTCGATTTAAAATACCCCTTGGATTTAGAGCTAATTATTTTTTGGGTGATCGCTATATTATAAGGGCCTTCTATCGTTATTACCAGGATGACTGGGGAATGCAGGCGCACACTGCTAACATTGAAACATCAATCAAACTTTCGCCATTTATTTCTGTAAGTCCCTTTTACCGATTCCATACACAATCAAAAATTGATTACTTTTCTCCCTATGGAACCCACAATGTGTCAGATGAATTCTACTCTAGCGATTTTGATCTTTCAAAACTAAACAGCCACTCAGGCGGCATTGGTTTTAGAGCCGTGTCTGCTGATGGAATTCTAGGCATTACCCGATTAAACTCAATTGAAATCCGCTTTGATCACTATAATCGTTCAACGGGACTTACATCAAACATTATATCATTACACGCCAAATTCAAATAACTAAACTATTTAAGCTACCAAACACTCGTCAGCTTTTGAAAATCTTTTTGTTGAATTCATTGACCCATTCAACAACTTTTCACACCTTGTCATCACATTGAAAACAAGAAGTAGATAAACTAAAAATAAACCCAATTGAAAACCGCCCCAACTCCCGATAGCTATCGGGACGGGGCGGTTTTCGTTTTTTAAGGGTATTCCGAACTAACGATTGTTATATTTTTTATGTCAAAAACACTCTTCGACAAAATCTGGGACAAGCACATTGTAAAGCACAAGGAGGGCCACCCGGATCCCCTTTTTATAGACCGTCATTTTATTCATGAGGTCACGAGCCCACA
>JBATLM010000039.1:0-9412 GCA_049289315.1 Cyclobacteriaceae bacterium | reverse complement strand
GCACTCTCATCTGGTTACTGAAATCATTGCCAATTCTGCCCCAGCTTTTGAGAAAGCTTCCATCGATGAATTTTATGTTGATGCCTCGGGCATGGATCGCTACTTCGGAGCTTTTAAGTGGGCGATGGAATTGCGAAAGAAAGTAATAAAGGATAGCGGCCTCCCGATCTCTATGGGTATGTCGGTAAATAAGCTGGTGTCTAAAGTGGCCACAAGTGAGTTTAAGCCCAATGCGGAGAAACATATTCTAGCAGGAGAGGAAAAAGATTTTTTGGCGCCTTTGTCAGTGGATAAAATTCCTATGATCGGCAAACAAACTGCTTCCTTTCTTTATGACATGGGCGTGCGAAAGGTGGCCACCTTGCGGGAGATGCCTTTGAAATTTTTGGTCAGTGCCTTTGGTAAAAACGGCATCAGCCTTTGGAACAAAGCGCATGGTATTGATAACTCTCCCATTGTTTCCTACAGCGAGCAAAAATCAATTTCCACAGAAAGCACCTTTGATCAGGACTCTATCGATGTGAAAGGAATCAAATCCATTTTAATCGCCATGATTGAGAAGGTGGCGTTTACCCTTCGCGAGCAAAAGAAACTCACTTCGTGTGTAACGGTAAAAATACGTTATGCCAATTTTGATACGGAAACCAAACAAGTGCACATTCCCTATACTTCTTCTGATCATATATTACTTCGGGTTGTATTGGAATTATTCGAGCGACTCTATAATAGAAGGATGCTCATCCGGTTGGTGGGAGTTCGCCTAAGCAGTTTGGTGCACGGTAACCACCAGATCAGTTTGTTTGATGACACAGAAGAGAGCATCAATCTTTATGAGGCCATGGATCGGATGAAGCACAAGCACGGAGTGGATAAATTAGTTCGTGCTACCACACTGAATGTGAACAAACGAGTGCGAATGGAAATGAATGCGTTCAAGGGATGATGTGATGATTGTTTGATGAGTTGATGTGATAATCAAGGCCTTTCATCATCTCATCATCACATTAGCTAATTAAATATTATGTACCTCAACTGCCATACTGCTTTCAGTTTTAAATACGGCACCTTACAGGTGGAGGATCTTTTTAATGAAGCAAAGCGATGTGGTGTGCGCAAACTGATTCTTACAGAGATCAATAACACGGCTTCATATATTGAGATGTTGAGACTTTGTGCGGAGAAAGCTCCAGTCAATGGGAGTAATCTTAATGCTTTTGGTAAGGAAGCATATGAATTGGAGATAGCTGTGGGTATCGAATTCAGAAAGGAAGATCAATTGCTTTTCATTGCGATTGCACAAAATAACAATGGGTTTGAGGAGATCAACAGATTCTTGTCCTATCATAATCTAAATAATAAAGCCTTACCGAATCGTGCTCCTGTATTTGAAAACGTTTTTATAATATATCCATTTGGGATACTGGAACCTGATCTGCTTCGCCCGAATGAATTTTTAGGTGTCCGCATTCATCAACTCAATCACTTGAGACTGTATAAATCATACGCAACTCATAAAGAGAAATTTGTTATCCATCACCCCGTTACCTTTGCCAACAAGATTCATTTTAATGTTCATCGTTTATTGCGGTGTATTGATAAGAATACTTTGCTCAGTAAACTGGAGGAAGAACAACAGGCACTGCCTGATGAAATTATGATGCCAGAAGAAAAATTGGCAGAGATATTTTCTGATTATCCAAACTTGATTGAGAGCACGAAACAGTTGATGAATGAGTGTTCAATTGATTTTGAATTGAAAACGGATAAGAATAAAAAAACATTAACGGGAAGTGAAGATGGCGATTGGGATTTATTGGTTACCAAAGCGTGGGAGGGGTTTAGTAATCGATACGATGTAAGTCAACCGGATCTAAGAGAACGTTTCCAAAGAGAACTCAATATTATTAAGGGTAAAGGATTTTGCGCTTACTACCTTATCGCCTATGATTTGTTACGCTTTGCCAAGCAGCAGGGATTTGATTATGTAGGGCGGGGCAGTGGCGCCAATAGTGTAGTGGCTTATTGCTTGGAGATTACTAATGTGGATCCGATTGAATTGGATTTGTATTTTGAGCGGTTCTTAAACGCTGAACGCTCCACACCACCGGACTTTGATATTGATTTTTCATGGGATAATAGGGACGCGATCTATGATTACATTTTTTCTAGGTACGAAAGTGATCATGTTTGTTTGTTAGGAACACATGTGACTTACCAAAAACGATCGGTATTGCGTGAGTTGGGAAAAGTTTTTGGTTTGCCCAAAGAAGAGATTGATGCTATTGTAGAGGAGCCAGAACGATACAAAAATCGAGATCATATTACGGAGTTGATTTTTAAGTACGCAGAGTACATTAAGGATCTGCCAGCTAATATCTCTATTCATGCTGGTGGTGTATTGATTACTGAGAAACCAATCTATGCGTATACCGCTATCCAGTTTCCACCCAAAGGTTATCCGGTATCTCATTTTGAAATGCACAATGCTGAAGACATGGGCATTTTTAAGTTTGATATTTTAAGTCAGCGAGGGCTGGGTCATTTAAAGGAAACGGTAAAACACGTAAAACGCAATCAAGGAATTGATGTGAACATTCACCGGTTTCATGATTTTAAGAAAGATGAGAAAATAAAAAAACTATTGCGTGACAGTAAGGCGATGGGTTGCTTTTATGTGGAGTCGCCTGCTATGCGCATGTTGTTAGGCAAGTTGCGTTGCGAAGATTATCTCACGTTGGTAGCAGCAAGTTCTATTATTCGACCTGGTGTAGCGCGGTCGGGAATGATGCGCACCTATATTGAGCGGTTTCATTTG
This sequence comes from Cyclobacteriaceae bacterium, assembly GCA_049289315.1. Classification (GTDB taxonomy): domain Bacteria; phylum Bacteroidota; class Bacteroidia; order Cytophagales; family Cyclobacteriaceae; genus ELB16-189. Next base: position 6,597 of record JBATLM010000039.1, on the reverse strand, counting down.
GTAAGTAATGGAGGTAAGTATGAGGCTATTCATGAGAAGATAAATGAACTCATGAAGGAAACTTACGGGGTAATGGTATATCAAGAGGATGTAATTAAAGTGGCGCATCATTTTGCTAACATGACTTTGACGGAAGCAGATGTATTGCGCAGGGGAATGTCAGGTAAATTCCGATCTCGGGAAGAATTTCAGAGGGTGGGGGATAGTTTTTTTACCAATTGTAAAGAAATGGGGTATGAACAACATGTGAGCGATCGGGTGTGGTATGAGATAGAAAGTTTTTCAGGCTATTCTTTTTCTAAAGGGCACTCAGCCAGCTATGCAGTGGAGAGTTATCAGAGTTTGTTTTTGAAAGCACATTACCCGATGGAGTTCATGGTAGGTGTAATCAACAATTTTGGAGGGTTTTATCGTACCGAATTTTATTTTCATGAGGCGCGTATGAGTGGAGCAAAGATCAATGCTCCATGTGTGAATCGGAGTGATCACCTCACTACCATATATGGTGATGAAATATTTATAGGATTCATCCACCTGAAAAGCCTAGAGAATAAAATTGCTAAACTGATACCAGAGGAAAGGCAGCGTAACGGGGAGTATACCAGTTTCGATAATTTTTTAAGAAGAATACCGGCTGGTTTAGAGCAGGTTAGGATTCTTATCAGATTAGGAGCTTTTAGATTTACTAACAAAACTAAACAACGGCTGCTTTGGGAGGCAATGCTTTATTTGAGTAATCAGAATGCGAACAAAAGAAAAGCGCAGTCGACCTCTTTGTTTGATACCGAGCCTAAAGAATACCCGCTGCCGGTTTTACACCGTCAACCATTGGAAGATGCGTTTGATGAAATAGAGTTGTTGGGGTTTCCGTTATGTGATCCGTTCTTATTGTTAGAGACGCCAAAGCGAGGAGATACGGTAGCGAAAGAGCTGATGCGAAAAATAGGGAAGATAGTAACGATTGTAGGTTATGTAGTGACTACCAAAAACACCAGTACTTTAAAAGGAGACCCCATGCACTTTGGTACTTTTTATGATAAAGACGGAGAAGTGTTTGATACCGTTCATTTCCCAAACGTCACAAAAGCGTATCCGTTTCGGGGTCGTGGTTTTTATGGAATACGGGGAAAGGTGGTAGAAGATTTTGGAATTGCTTCAATAGAAGTGGAGTACATGAAAAAATTACCCATGGTAAGTAAAAGGATTGAGCAGACGAAGGAGTTTGTGGAGTTTAGTAATCGGTAAATCGGTGTTCAGTAATTAGTATTCGGTTAAATAGATTACTGACTAATTAGAGACAGGCTAACCACATTCTCCACGTGTACTGTATGTGGAAACATATCCACAGGTTGGATGGCGCTGATCTCATATTTTTCTGAAAGAATTTTGAGGTCGCGGGCTTGAGTCGCGGGATTACAACTTACATAAACAATGCGTTGTGGCTCTGCTTTCAGAATCATTGTGCATACATCCTCGTGCATTCCTGCCCTCGGTGGATCAGTAATGATAACATCCGGCCGTCCATGTGAATTTAAAAAGGAATCATCCAGCAAATCTTTAATATCTCCGGCAAAGAATTCCGTATTGGTAATTCCGTTAATTTCTGAATTTACTTTAGCGTCTTCAATGGCATCCGCTACATATTCCAGTCCAATTACTTTTTTAGCATTGCTCGCTACAAAATTGGCAATGGTGCCCGTGCCGGTATAGAGGTCATAGACAAGTTCGTCTCCTTTCAATTCTGCCAATTGCCATACTATTTTGTACAATTCATGTGCCTGATCCGAATTGGTTTGATAAAATGACTTTGGCCCTACTCTAAACTGAAGCGTTCCTTCACCATTCGTTTTGCTCGTCTGCCGAAGCTTCAGCGGAGGTTGAGGCATTTGCTCTGTAATATAAGAGTTGCCTTTCCATGTGATTATCTCAAGATCATGGAAGGTGTCATTTCTTTTGCTGTTGATGACGTAGTTGATCGAAGTAAGTTGTGGAAACTTATCCGTTAACATCTGAAGGAGAGGTTCTATCCACTCCATTTTATTTTGAGTCACCTGTAGGATAACCATTGTTTCTCCTGAAGTTGATGTACGGATCGTTATTGTTCTTAAAAAACCTTCCTGACTTCTTAAATCAAAGAAAGGAATGTTCATTGTAAGCGCGATCTCTTTTAACGCAAGTCGAATGCCATTGGATGGGTCGGGCTGTAGGTGGCATTCGTTTACATCAAATACTTGGTCAAACATTCTGGGAATATGAAAACCAAGAGCCGGTTCCTTTACTTTATCACTTTGTAAGACTTCCCATGTAAGCCATTCACTGTGTGTGAATGTATAGTCGAGCTTGTTGCGGTATAATTTTGTTTTCGTTGAACCCAGTATGGGTTTCATTGCCGGGAGATTAAGCCCTCCAATTCGTTCTAAATTGTCCTGAACCTGCTTTTGTTTGTAGAACAATTGTGTTTCATAGTTGATGTGTTGCCAGGTGCAACCGCCACAGGTGCCAAAATGAGAACAAAAGGGTTGAACGCGTTGATCTGATTCCTTGACAATTTTAGTTACACGAGCTTCAATAAAACTCTTCTTCTTACGTGTAATGGTTGCATCAACAACGTCCCCTGGGGCACCCCCTTTTAAGAATATGACAAGTCCACCTATTTTGGCAACGCATTTCCCTTCCGCGGCCATGGTCTCTATGTACACGTTTTCCAGTAAGTCCCCTTTCTTCATATGCGCGAAAATACCACGAATTCGCAACTATCCCGAATAATTCAAAATACACTATTATGGGGGTTTCTTGCAGCTAGTACAATCCTTATATTTCGATTTAGTACCTACTATGAGAAGATTTTTTATTGTTTTATTGTGTCTTTGTGGCCTTCAGGCGGGAGCGTCTCATATTGTAGGGGGCGAGTTTGAATTACTCCATATTGGTGGATCCACTTATCGACTGAATCTCATTATCTACTTCGATAAGATTAATGGAGCTGCAGGAGCAAAGGATCAAACGGCAACGGTTTCTATTTTTCGTAAGAGCACTGACACTTTTATATCAAGTGTGGTCTTGCAATTGAGCAACGAAAGTAGCGTGGCTTATACGCAACCAGAATGTTCAAATGGTGAAATAATTACAGATAAACTCATTTATACAACTACACTCACTTTAGATCCTGCTTTGTTTAATGAACCGGAAGGTTATTATGTGACGTGGGAGAGGTGTTGTAGAAACTATACGATTACCAATGTCTTCAGCGAAGATCCAACCCCACAGAACGGTGGTATTTCAGCTGGTCAAACTTTTTTACTTGAATTTCCTCCGGTGGTAAAGGATGGTTCACCTTTTATTAATTCTTCCCCCAGGTTATTTCCTCCACTCAATGACTATGCTTGCCCGGGAAGACCATATTATGTTGATTTTGCTGGGGTTGATGATGATGGGGATTCTCTAGTTTATACACTAACAACGCCATTGAATACACATCAGGCAGTTGCCTTGCCAGCAATTTTACCAAAGCCTTACCCATTGGTTCAGTGGAGACCGGGATTTGATATCGATCAAGTTATTGGTGGTAATCCAGATTTAAAGATCAGTAAAGCAGGATTGCTTACGGCTACGCCATTGATTCAAGGGCTGTTTGTTTTTGCTGTTAAAGTAGAAGAGTATAGGAATAAAGAATTAATAGGTATATCGAGAAGAGACTTTCAAATGTTGGTTGTGGATGGCTGTGCTGACGCGGTGGCTCCTCAGATCACTGGCCCTACTTCCATATCTCTGACTGCAGCGGATGTGGGACAAGATCGGTGTATCACGGTAACAGTGTCTGATGCGGATTCTCAAAAGTTGTCTGATAATTTTACAGAAAACATTCGCATCCGTGCTATTGGTTTGAATTTTAACAACAAGAACCTGACAGAAGTCTTGCCAAAAGATATAACAGCTACACTAATGAGTGGCAGTACACAGGATTTTAATATTTGCTTTCCTGTTTGTCCATTCTTCCTTGGTGGCCCGATGGAAATAGGAATCATTGCTATGGATGATGCTTGTAGTCTTCCGCTATTGGACACACTCAAGGTGACAGTGAATGTTGTGCCGCCTTTTAATACAAATCCATATTTTAACGATAGTTCACCCAATATCATCACCTTGCTGGAAGGCCAGAGCACAGAAACCGCACCTGCTCCTGTCCCTATTGATCGATTAGAATTTGAAATTTTCGATGATGAAGCCGATGAGTTACTAGTTTCTGTTCTTTCTGATGGCTTTCTTTTGGAAAATGCGGGAATTGCCTACACAATTATAAGTCAGACACCGGGTTATGTAAAAGGAAGGTTGGACTGGAATGCGTTTTGCGATATCTATGATTTTACGCAGAGAACCACCTTCAATGTTACGATACAAGTTGACGATCTAGATAAATGTGATTTAAATGAGCCGGTAAGATTAGAATATCACTTTACGGTAGTTTTACCAGGTAGTGATCCGCCTACAATTGATACTAACCTTACTTCCGATCCCAATGAACGGATTGTGTCAGGTGTTCAAAAAAGAATTTTTGAAAAATTATCGTTTAATGTTTTGGGAAAAGATCCCAATGCCAGCGATCACTTGGTGCTTGATTTGATTGGGAGTAATCAATTGAGTGCGGATTCCCTGCGAGGACTAGGTGTATCATTTTCAAAAGTAGAAGGTGTTTCTCCTATTCAGTCACAGTTCAGTTGGGATTTAAACTGCGATAAATTGGATTTGGATAAACTGGATAGTTTTGATCTTCAATTTATAGTGGTTGACAGCCTCAATAAGTGTAAAATTTATCAGGCAGATACCGTGGAGGTGGAGGTAAAGATATTGCCACCTCTTAATGCAAAACCACTGCTCACTGTTAACAGCTTAAACCCAGAGTTGAGATTCGTTAATAATCAAATTGATGTTACACGTGGCAATCAGATTGTACTCGGATTGCAAGGAGCTGATGCAGACAATTCTCCTCAGGATTTTATTAAGTTAGAAATGATTAAGGCTGAAGGAAGTGTGGCTCCTGATGGATATATTTTTGAACCTTCAGAGGGCATGGGTTCTGTTTCAAGCACCTTTAGTTGGAATCCGGATTGTTCTATTTTTGAAAATGACGTTTATGAGAACGACTATACCTTTACTTTTCGAGTAACGGATGATCGTTGTTTGAGTATGAAAGCAGATACTGTAGTCGTGGACATTAATATTAAGGATGTTGATGGGGGAGGTAATGGGTTTACACCAATCAATTATTTTTCGCCCAATGGCGATGGGGTGAACGATTACTATGCCATGGAATTGAAAAATTTTGATACTGATGAGATGGAGAACATTCTTCCACCAGATAATTGCATCTCAGAATTTCAGGCAATCCGTATTTATAACAGATGGGGAAAAGAAGTTTTCCAGAGTGGGGATCGCAATTTTAAATGGTTTGGAAAAGGGGAGGCAGCAGGTGTCTACTTCTATTTGATTGAATACTCCAATAAAGAGTACAAAGGCTCGCTATCTATTAGGTATTGACCTAAAGTTCAACCTTCAATATCTGGTCTTCCTTTATATACACATCTTGATTCATCCATTTGGTGTGCACCCAAACGTCCTTTTTGTCCAAGATATCCAGCAAATGGCCTTCACCTATAATTTCGATTACTGAGGATCCAGCTGATGGTCCACTCATGAGATATGTTGAATTATAGTGAACAATCCCTGAATTCGTATTTTGACTGAAGTTGACATGGAAAAAAAGGAGAGCCATGAATGCTGAAAGCGTTATAGCTACAGGCATTGGATTCAATCTCTTCCTTTTGAGGTAGATCAGCAGCGCCAGCAGGAGAATAGCACAGCCCATCAATACCTTTAGAATCATATCATAATATTTTTTAAATAAGAGTGATACCTGCCACGATTCGCTGGTTGAATAACCTTGCAGGCGATGCATTTTGGCTAATTCTTCCATTTTTGATAAGGCCAGCTCATCTTCTGATACCAGATGATAGAGATTGAGGTAATACAATGATTCACTAATCTGCCCCAGCCCTTCTTGAATAAACGCCATCTTGAGTAGCATTGCTTCTGAATATTCATGCTTATCCATTACCTCTTTATAGAGATCAAGGGATTGGGTGTATTGTTTAGCAGCAAAGAGGGAATCAGCTTTTTTGATCAGACCATCGGAAGATTGTGCACTCAGGTGAGTGGACAGAAGAAATAGAATAAGAACCAGAATATTTGAAACCGCCTTTTGCTTATTTTTCATAACCTGTTACCTTTGTGCCCTCAAATCAGGGGAGCCGCAAATTTAGGCAAGAATGATAAGATTCCGTAGCTCTCCCGATAGCTATCGGGAGGTAGAACAGATTTTCGGGAAAAGATTCCGTAGCTCTCCCGATGGCTATCGGGAGGTAGAGCAAAATTTCGGGGAAAGATTCCGTAGCTCAGCTGGTAGAGCATAACACTTTTAATGTTAGGGTCCTGGGTTCGAGCCCCAGCGGGATCACAATTCAATTAAAGCCACTCACTGATCAGCGAGTGGCTTTTTTTTTGGAATAAACTTCTGGTGAATTAACCTAATTATTACTGTAT
>JBATLM010000038.1:0-8389 GCA_049289315.1 Cyclobacteriaceae bacterium | reverse complement strand
GGCCGGTACAATGAACGCTAGTCAACATCAGAAAAAGAACAGCTAAGTATAATTTGCTCATCCTTCAAAATATTAACAGCAATAACTACCACCAATATAAAGGTATTCCTAATCTATTCCTTCAAATCATATTTAATTGAATAGTTTATTATAATTCCGAAAGCAACCACCTCTGCTTCCCTACGATTGGCAATACCCCTTAAAAGCAAAAACCCCTGTAGCTATCTACAGGGGTTTAATTAACGGGTTGCACTTTCATCAGATCTGGGGTTTGGTGAATACTAAACTTCTTACCTGGCTGAACTCCTCACTGTTTGGGCCGAAGATCGCTCTCACGTACTTCCGTGCTGCTCTGCCACTTTTGTAAATACTCTCGTTGGCAGTGTAAAGCATCTGGTTGCGTGCGATCCGTGCATTGCTTAGTGCCACCTTCACCTTGACCACTTCCGTGTTGAGGCTGTACAGTTTTTTAAGCGTGGCCTTGAGGCCTTGTACAGTCAACGCTGGTTCGTTGGTCATGTAGTTGGGGCTGGCGATTGCCAATTGCACCAATCTGGCAAAATGATCGGCCTTGCTCACATAACTGAGCTGGGCTACCCTTGGTCCGGTTTTCACTTCTCCCTCTGTGTCAGCCTGCAGTGCTTTCACCTTGGCGCGACCTCCACTCAGAAGACGGAAAAAACCTTTTGCATCATGTAGTGTCTCTGCCTTAGCGCCTGATGCGTCTAGCGTAAGGATGACACTGGCCGCCAGCTTGGGGAGTTTACGGAAAAGGATCTCGCGACTGTTAGTCACGCGGTCGTAATCCGTTTTTTTCTCTCTCACGCTGGTCAGCGCTTCGCGTGCATTGACAAGAAGTACATTCAATGCATCTAACTGGAGCTTTGGCGAACCGGGATTGTACTTGTCTCCGAACCCTGCGCAGCTACCTACGAATCCCTCGAAGGATGCTACATTTTTTATGTGTGTCATAATACTTCTAATACGGAAATCCTTATACAAAAGGTTACACTTTTTTAAGAAATTTCTAAATTATTTTTTAGCCCCAAAAAACACCAAAACAGACAGGCCCTCCACCCTACTTTTGCCGGGTGCGAGGTTGCCTTATCACCGGTACCTACTTGTCATTACAAGGGTACGGGGTAGTATCTATAAAGGTACGGGGTCATCAGTACAATGGTGCGAGGTGGTAAGTGCAACAGTACCCTTTCGTCTTTACCCTCATGGGCTTTCGTGTCTGCTATGGCAGGCATTCGTCTTTACCCACAAACGTTGTTGTATCTTCACTGGTACGAATTCGACTCTGCACCCCCACGGGTTCGTCATTACTCAGGTGCAAGGTTGTATCTGCCATAGTGCGCTGTGGTCATTGCTCAGGTGCCTTGTTATATCTGCATCGGTGCAAGGTGCACACTACTACGGAGCAAGGTGCTCTTTGGTAAGGTGCTGGTATGCATTTGGTCGCGTGGATGGATAGATCAGCGTCCCTTGCGGTGGCTTTAAGTGGCACGGAACTAAGTTCCGCCACAGGATAGAGTGATTAGTTATGCTTCGCCAGGTAGGAAGACCTGACTTCACTAAGTAAATAGGATTATGAGAATTGAAACCGATGGGCAGATGAGGTTGACAACAAATCTAACTTCTGCTTGTCCACCCTCAATTTATGGTTGATTTCAGAGTATTCAGCCTGTAGGTAATCAACACTCCTTCTGTTTTTCATCTCACGGAGCAAAACTATTTCGGCTAGTTTCTGCTTGTACCAAAAGTTATCAAACTCTCTACTCACAGCAATATTGAGTTCGTAACGATCCAGGATCGCTACCCATTGCTTTAAGTTATCTACCAAATCCAGGTATTTAGGCTCCATGGCAATCATTAATTGATGGTGTAAAAGTCCAAAACAGGACGGAATTTGCCTATGACTCGAATCATATTGAAGCTTGATGATTGTTAGGGTTTACCGGAATGACTTAGACAGGTCGGAAGCTTTATTTTCTCAGGATATTCCCTCGTGGCCGCAAAGACACTACGGCCTACCTGCGTTTACCCCACTGCAACGGCCTCAGTGTATCAATGCGGTTTGGGTTTGAGTATGTGCTGAAGATTTGGAGTCTCATTGATCCATCTTTCTTTGGGGGGATGGATGGAAAGATCAGCGTCTTATTCAGGTGACCTCAAGTGGCACGGAGCTAAGTTCCGCGCCAGGAAGGTGTTAATCAACCGAAAAATTCTCTCCAAGAAACTTATAGATCGTATCGAAATGATCTACCACGTCAGTATGCCCACCTTCTATTGCTAGGTGTTGATACGGATGTTCAAACCCTTTTTGCTTTAGTCTTAAGACTACCTCATTGCTCATTTCGGTAGAAGGCCACATCTCATCCTTCTTGGCAGATAGAAGAAGAATAGCCCCATTTATATTTTCAACCTTTATCAAGGCCTTGTCAACCGCATCTTTATCTTCCAGCATAATGGTAAATGCCGAGCGAAGGTCGCGCTTCATGGCTGAGGGAACAGCAGCCCATGGCATCGGCACATAGGGTACCTCTTCGTCTTTATAAGTCCAGGATGAAGTAGACGCACTAAGGGTTAGCGCAGGAAAAGAACAATGACTTGGCACCAAGGCAATGACACAAGTAATATCCGTATAGTGGCTTGCCAACAGTAATGCCAATTCTGCTCCCTTCGACCCACCTATTAAGCCAATCCTATTGCCGTCTATTTTAGGGTTATTAGCGACATCAATTATTGCTTGATGAATGGCATCGATTGAAATTCGGTCGAGCACTTCGGGGGTGCCTTTTGCCCCAAAGTAACCAACAGCCAAAAACGCATACCCTTGGTTAATGAACTCATCACGTTTTGCTTTCCACCTGTCACTTGTCCATGCATTGCCGCCTTCAGAACCACCCAGTCCCACCAACAAAGGCTGATTATCCCCTTCTCCTACATAGAGTTCAGTTTCCACCTTGCCAGTATTCTCTGGAACATCGTTACTACAAGCAGAAGCAAAAGCCAAAAAAATGAGTGCACCCAATTTCTTCATCGTATTTTGTTATTAGAGTTAAAATAGGATGCAAACGTAATTGACATGGTTGTGCTAAGCGTTCCAACCTAAAGGGTCGAACCTCTTTTTCTGCCTTTCGCCTTAAGCTTTACCTAATTCAAGGACTTGTAGTATTGAGAGGGCGTTTGATTGGTTACTCTCTTAAAAATAGTATTGAAGGATGTCTTTGAATTGAATCCAGAATCCAAAGCCATCGCCAGTAGCGTAAGGTGGCTTTTACTTGGGTCCCCCATCTTATGAAGCACTTCTTTTACACGGTAACTATTGATAAAGTCAAAGAAATTCTGCTTTTGTTCTTTGTTGAGTACCTGCGATAGATGGTTTACTGAGATGCCCAGCGATTCGGAAAGCTCACTGGCTGTTAGCTCACCATTCAAATAAGGTTTTCTTTCTTCCATCAAGGCCAACAGTTGACGATGATAGTCCTTTGCCTGAGTTGAAGATAGTCCTGATCGAGTGTAATTACCCGTTGTTGACTTTAGTGGCAATTCTTGCTTTAGCTCCAGGTTGGTAAAGACGGTAGTTTGTTTAAAACCATAATATCCGACAACGAAATAAAAAGCCACAGAAACAATTTCTGTTAAAACATCTAAAAGTTCAGTAGAGAACCAACCCCTGCCAACAGTAAGCGTGGCAAAAGGAACCAGGATAACAGATATCGCCAGCCAAAGATAAAAGAGAACGTAAAGCCATTGGAGATTAATTTGATCTGTATTAGAAACAGATTCTAATAATCTTTTTCTATAAGCTATTAATAGATAATAAGACACAATTAGTAAAACTGGATCAATGGTGAGGAATAGTACTGCAAAAATTAACCATGATGTGGATACGTTACCATTGACATATAGCAGTCCATTGGTTATGGATAGCGTGGCACTATCGAAAATCAAAAAGTAATAATAAAGAAAATGAAAGGTGTAAGTTATAAACGGGAGGAATACAACGACATAGTACTTTAGTTGTAAGTTCTTTTGCGTGATCAGTGCATTGACATAGAGAAAGAAAAAAGGCGCATGCAATAGATAAAAACCTCTACCCATTAGCATCCAATAGCTCTCCTGCAATAGACCCAGATATTCGATGTAGGTATAAACGTGCCATAAGGCAGCAAAGGCGAGGTACAGTATTAGAAATTTATCCGCAAATAGCTTGTTCTTCTTACCCAGCATGACACTTAGGAGAAGAATTATGAGTACAGTACCTGCTACTATTAAGGAGCTCATAAAGGAATAAGAAGACGGTTAACTGGCCACCTCAACTTCAAAGGTAAGCTATTTGTGAATTACGCTATCGCACACACTTTTAGATGTGGCACGGAGCTAAGTTCCGCGCAAGGATAGAGTGATTAGTTACTTTTCTTCAAGTCGGAAGACCGGACTGCACTAAGTAAATAGGATTATGTGAATTGAAACCGATGGGCAGATGAGGTTGTCAGCAAATCTAACTTCTGCTTGTCCACCCTCAATTTATGGTTGACTTCAGAGTATTCAGCCTGAAGGCAATCTACACTTCTTCCGTTTTTCATCTCACGGAGCAAAACTAATTCGGCTAGTTTCTGCTTGTACCAAAAGTTATCAAACTCTCTACTCATAGCAATATTGAGTTCGTAACGATCCAGCATCGCTACCCATTGCTTTAAGTTATCTACCAAATCCAGGTAATTAACTGGCTAGTAGAAGTCATAAGACTATTTTTTCATCACCCTAAATCTTCTTTCGCCAACCTGAATAACGTAAATACCAGGTATAAAACCATTCAATTGTATAACCCCATCGTTATCGTTTAAATCTCCTGAGTATACAATCTGTCCTTTGCTATTTAATACGTTAAAAAGCCCATTTCCAAAATACTGATAAGGGATAGTCAATTGACTTTCTACCGGATTAGGGTAAGCCAAAATTGTATCATTTTCTTTACGAACTCCTGTTACTGATTTTATTTCCACGTGTTGAACATTAGAATACACTGAAAACCCTCCTTCTATAGTTGAGGCCACTCTATAATAATAGGTAGTTCCCTCTAGCAAATCAATATCATTATACGTATTGATATCTACAGAAACTGTCTTTAATACATTAAAATTGTTTGCATTTCCAATTGATCTTTCTATTCTAAAACCTGTTTCATTGTCGGCATTGTCCGTCCATGTCAACTTAACTTGATGCAGATCTTCGTTATCAACTTCCAGCATTGAGGGCGCCTCAGGGAAATTTAATTCAGTGATTTCAATAAATTTGTTCTTCGCTTGATTTAAAATCTCCTGATGACCGTTACCTGGCCAAGAGATTATTACACTATTTACTTTTTCTGCTGCACCAAGACCAAAATGAACATTGAGTGAGTTCTGAGAATTATTTCCTGTCATGGATTGTACTGTTCTCGTTTGCCATTTTTCATCAGTATTAATTTTAACCACTGCTCCTATAGCAGAACTGTTGAAGTTCACTCCTTTTAGCTTAATATTTATCCAACCATTTTCATTGGGTGTATTGTGATAAAGTATATCCAAGGGAGAAAGTGGATCAGAATGAGCATTAGCAACAAAGAAATCAAGAAAACCATCCTTATCATAATCAGCCCAAGCTACACCCCATGAATAATTGGCATTAGAGATACCGTATTCATTGCTCACATCAACAAATGACTTATCCCCTTTATTCATATACAAATAAGTTTCTCGTTCAGGGTAACTCCCCACCTGTACTAAATCTATGTACCCATCGTTATCAAAATCACCCCAGGCAGCCGATGTGGAAGTATGGCTGGTAAGTTCATTTATCTTTTGTGTAAATGAGCCATCTCCATTATTCTCAAAAAATTGATTATTCTGATTTGCGTTATTTTGGATAAGCACGTCAAAATCTCCGTCATTGTCATAGTCAGCCCAGGATGAACCTACAGAACAGTTATAAAGCAAAAGATCATTATTGATCACCCTAATGAAACTTCCATTACCTTGATTGGCATACAAATAGTTTTCTGAACAATAATTAGGAATAAATAGATCTAACATTCCATCGTTATCATAATCTATCCATGAAGGATCGGAACTACTACCCCTTGTTGAGACTATGTCATCAGCTGACAATTTGGTAAATGAACCATCATTGTTGTTCATATACAGAATATTTCTTGCTTCATCATTGAGTTGATTAGAAGATAAAAATAAATCTACGTTGCCATCTCCGTTATAATCCCCCCAAGCAGCTCCGCTATGATCACCATTAAAGCTAATATCAGTAGTGAGTACAGAGAGTTGCTTGGTCAAAACTCCTGCTCCTGTATTTTTGTACAGGGTAGTTTCAAGTTGATCGGTCACAAAAACATCGATTAGTCCGTCATTGTTATAATCAGCCCACCTTGAATTTCTGGTCGTACCCTCGTCATTGACAAGATCTCCAGTCAGAATTTTAGTAAATGTGCCATCCCCATTATTGTTATACAATACATTCTTTCGAGGCTTTGCCATATTTGTTGAAATGGTTACAAAAAGATCATCATCCCCGTCATTATCATAATCCACCCATGCCACTCCATAAGACTCCAATTCCTCGGCTGAAACAGGACTTCCTGTTATAGCAGTAAACTGAGCCAAAGAAGGAACGGATAAGAAAAGCAGAAGAATAAAGGTAAGCTTTGCCCTATTTTCCATGCAAGAATATTAAAATAATCGTTAGTGGTGTCTTACAACTATTGACTTAGTTTAATGCAGACAATAGGACAAACCCCCAGTCAGCAATAAAAATAGAAAAAAAATCAATATAGGCTTACCTACAGTAATAAAGATATATTGGGGATATATACACTGAAATTATCACTGGTATATCCTTATAATCTCCCCATTCCCTTTTCCATTGACACTGCGCACGTAGGCATTTACCACTTTGTTCATTGGTATCGGATTGTGACCTGGGAAGTAGTCTTTGTATTTATCGTATGCATCTTCTACCATACCTAAGGATACTACGTTCAAGCGAATTCCATTTTCCAATTCTAAAGCTGCTGCTCTGGCAAAGCTGTGGATACCTCCGTTCACCATGGCGGCACTGGCGGTCTTCACCACCGGGTCATCGGCTAATATTCCTGTAGAAAGGGTAATAGATCCTTTCTGATTCAGGTAATGCTGACCTATACGCACCAAATTCACCTGCCCCATCAGTTTACTCTTTAATCCTATATAATAATCTTCTTCGGTAAGGTCTTTGAAATCGGCCCACTTCGCTTCACCTGCTATGCTGATGATCGCGTCCAGCTTACCGGTCTTTTCAAACATCTGTTTGATGGACTTTGAGTCCACTAAATCCACAGTCACATCTCCTTTGGTGCGTCCGGCAATCAACACTTCACCCTTCTGTGAAAAATGGCTGCTCACTCTTTTACCTATGGTTCCGTTACCTCCTACTATTAATATTTTCATCATTTATAATTTAAATTGAACTCGGTACTTCTTGCAATACTTTTTGTTTTATGTCTCCTTGTTTTATAGATGGTTACTGTAGCAATCACACTCCACAGCATATTCGAGACAAACGGTGGAATGGCATTATAATAATAACAATTAATGGCTATCAACAATCCACCCAAAAGGTTGAGGTACTTTCCTGCCCCTACGTATTTATTCTTTTCCACCAGCGTAAGCCCATATGCACCTATTATCAATGCTGAACCTGACCAACCCAAAACATCTATCATTACTTCCATATACAGTTATATCTCAATATGTAGATACGTATGATTAAATTTTTTTACTTAATAAATGCTATAAACTCCTTAATCACTTTTTCGTTCCTTCTAAAGTAAGACCACTTGCCATGCCTTGTCATGATGAGCAGGCCACACTTCTCCATATTGGTGAGGTAAGTAGAGATGGTAGACTGCGACAAGCCTGCCTTCTCCTGGATGTAGGTAGCGCACACCCCATCCCTGAAATGTTTTATAGTTTCATGAGGTGGAAAGTTCTTTTCTGGTGCTTTCAACCACTCCAATATCTGCAAACGGGTAGTATTGGAAAGTGATTTACTTACTTCTGTTGCTGCTTTTATATCCACAGCACAAACATATCTATAATCCTCGATATATCAAAATGTAGATATGATTCACATCCATAAATCCTCCTAAAGCTGTTCGAACAAAACAGTTGCTGTGGGAGGATCGGTCAAATCAATATTCGAATACACGTTTCTTATTGGTGCCTATTTCCGTATTTTTGCAACCTTTTTAGCAGCACAACCATGAAGCAATACCTCAACCTATTCGATCTTAAACAAAAGGTAAACTACAAAAGTGAGGTGCTTTCGGGACTTACTGTAGCCCTTGCCC
>JBATLM010000037.1:0-8418 GCA_049289315.1 Cyclobacteriaceae bacterium | reverse complement strand
ATTAATCAGAAAAAATTAAACAAACTCATAATAGGAACGACCCTAGGTTATACCTTAACCATGGTAGGCCTTAGTGAGGTGTGGTATAGTAGTTTTGATAAACAATCGTTTCGATTTTTTAATGATGCTAAGGAATGGTACCAAATGGATAAGTTGGGTCATTTTTATGGTACCTATCAAATAAGTGATGTAAGTTCAAATGCACTGAGAACAACAGGTGTCCCTAAACGAAAAGCTCAAAAAATTGGAGCACTGGCAAGTTTTGCAATGATAAGCTCTATAGAAATATTTGACGGATACTCTTCAGGGTATGGCGCCTCCGCTTCCGACCTAGCAGCCAATGCAGTAGGAGCTTCATTTTATCTGGGGCAACAATTGCTTTGGGATGAGACAAGAATTTACCCTAAGTTTTCATTTCACACCACCCACTTAGCCAATCAAAGACCAAACATACTGGGAAGCAATTTCAGCGAGAAAGTACTTAAAGACTACAACGGCCAAACTTATTGGCTATCCTTTGATATGGACAAGTTTGTCATTTTTCCAAGATGGCTCAACCTGGCAGTGGGTCATGGAGCACATGACTTCATATACGCCTCAAAAGCTGCCAACCTTGCCAATGGATTTGAACCCTATCGGCAACTCTACCTTAGCCTCGATTTCGATTTTACTGCTATCCCTACCCAATCAAAGGCTTTGAAAGCGCTTATCTACATTGTGAATGCAATCAAATTGCCGTCTCCTACCCTGGAATTTTCAAATAAAAGTGTAAAAGCTCACGCATTCTATTTCTAGACTTAACAGCATTTCATTTTCATTTTGTACCTTCATTACCCTGAACCAACCTTACTATTATGGACTTAGTTTCTTTCATGAAAAGTTATGCCGATGAAATTGGCGGACAGTATACCAGCTACGATAATATCCACTCCATCATAGTCGTTCCTTTGGCAGGAGGGCGCTTTCAATCTGTGATAGGAACCATTAAAGAGAACAAATTATACAGCAGAAATATGGTGACGTTTACCTCCAAAATATGCACCTATAACCAGAGTATCCCACTAAAGAACCTTCTTGAACAAAGTTCACTTTTCAATTACGGTCGTTTTATAATCAGTGATGACTTTTTACAAATTGAAGCGGTAGCCTCTTTGGATGGAACACCTGAAGGTTCTGTAAAGGAGATGATTCAGGAGGTCGCCAACCTTGCAGATCAATATGAGTTTAAATTGACTGGAGCTGACGTTCATTAGCCTGCTGCCGTTCGAACTAAGAATCCTATTCATTAATCACTAAATTTGCATTAATGCAAGCCGTCTTATCGTCCCTTGCCTTTGGTAAGGGGAGGAAAGTCCGGGCAACATTGAGCATCGTACTTCCTAACAGGAAGGCCCCGACTTGTCGGGGACAGATAGTGCCACAGAAAACAAACTACTCCGTTCGACTTGTCGAATGGTGAAAAGGTGAAAAGGTGAGGTAAGAGCTCACCGCCTTCTTGGTGACAAGAGGGGCACGGCAAACCTTACGAGTTGAAAGACCAAATAGGTCCCGAATATGAGTCGCTCTGCTCATCCATTTATGGAAGTCGGGATGGGTAGGTTGATTGATCCTGATGGCAACGTCAGGACTAGATAAATGATAAGACCCCCGACTAGTCGGGGGACAGAACCCGGCTTACAGGCTTGCATTTTTTTTTGTAATTAATAAACCTAACATAACCTTCGGTTGTAAAAATCTAATTCATGCCTAAAGTATTACTCATAGAGGATGAGGCCAGCATTCGCGCTGTACTTAAAGATATCATTACCGATCAAAAAGAGCTTAAGCTAAAAGTAGACGAAGCAAAGGACGGAGCCGAAGGGTTGGCCATGCTGGAAAACGATAATTACGACCTCGTATTCTGCGACATTAAAATGCCCAAGATGGACGGAATGGAAGTGCTGGAGAAGGCAAAGGAAAAGGGAATCAACACGACCTTCATTATGATTTCGGCACATGGCACCACTGAAATGGCAGTAGATGCTACCAAAATGGGTGCTTATGATTTCCTACAGAAGCCACCAGACCTCAACAGATTGCTGATCACCCTTCGGAATGCATTAGATAAAACTAATTTGGTAGCTGAAACAAAAACACTTAAGAAGAAAATCGCTCATAAGCTGGATATGGTAGGTGAATCTACACCTATCACTGAGGTGAAAGAGATGATTGAAAAAGTGGGGCCCACAGATGCGCGTGTTTTAATCACTGGCCCCAATGGTTCTGGAAAAGAATTAGTAGCACGATGGGTTCATGAAAAGAGTAGCCGAGCAGGCGCTCCATTCATTGAGGTCAATTGCGCAGCCATTCCATCTGAGCTTATAGAAAGCGAATTATTTGGACACGAAAAAGGATCCTTCACATCGGCTATAAAACAACGTATAGGCAAATTTGAACAAGCTGATAATGGCACGTTATTTCTAGATGAAATCGGTGACATGAGTTTGTCAGCGCAGGCTAAGGTGCTGAGAGCCCTACAGGAGAATAAAATTACCAGAGTAGGTGGAGACAAAGATATTCTGGTCAATGTAAGGGTGCTTGCCGCTACCAATAAGGATCTCAAAAAGGAAATTGCTGAAAACAGATTCAGAGAAGATCTTTATCATCGCTTAGGCGTGATTATTATTAAAGTCCCTGCGCTGAACGATAGGAAAGAGGACATACCGTTATTAGTGGATAAGTTTCTTAGTGACCTAGCGCATGAGCAGGGTTCAAAGGCTAAAAAGATTGATGACAAGGCACTAAAAGAAATCCAAAATTACAACTGGACTGGAAATATAAGGGAACTACGAAACGTAGTCGAGCGACTTACAATAATGAGCGGGGAGAAAATTGGCCTAGAAGAGGTGAAAAAATACCTCTAAATGAGCCTAAATACGGTTTTCCGTGTTGCTTTTCTTAACGTCCTTCTTGCTGTACGTAGGACAGGTATACTGGCTGCAAGCACTTAGGAAAGCTACTAGGGCAACAAAAGCTAAAATTTTCTTCATTTTATAGTCTTTGAAAGTATCAAAATTATCATTCTTTTCAATTTCAGCAAATTTAATCAGGTCTAAATGGCTACTTAGCGAGTTTAATGGCTACCCAACTAGCAAGTTACAGCCCCTTATATCGGAGTTATCGATGCGCCCAAGTACCTCAAAACTACCATCTTGCCGAATTCTACCTAAATCTTGAGTTTCAACGAAGGAGCAGGTATAAATATTTGATAAATCAATCACATTTAAACCTCCTGTTTTACCCACTTCCAACCGCTCAAAAGGATCATTAATACTGCGAACCATTACCTTCATTCCAGGTGGAGCTTTGAAGTAACCCCTTTCCTTTGCGTAAGCTTGAGAAAAGAGCTCTGTCATTCCATACTCAGAGTGAATGAATTCAGTGTTCCATCTCCTCCCTAAATACCGATGCAGCTCCTCTCTAGTTATTTCCTCCCTCCTCCCTTTCATTCCTCCTGTTTCCATCACAATGCAATTACTAAGATCCAACTCATGCTCTTCAGCCAGACCCAAAAGGGCAAACGAAACCCCAAGTAAAATTACCTTTCCCCCCAAACGGTCAGCATTTTTCAGTGTTTCGATAAGTTCCTTTTTGTTGTCCAGATAAAATGATGAGTGAGGTGATTTACTTTTTTGGATAAAGTAATCAACCATCGCAACCAGAGATGAACCTTCCCTTTCTAGATAAGAGGGGAGCAACGCTAGAAAATGAAAATTCTCAACAGCCCCATAACAACTTTCAAAAATTCTTTCCGTGTTCCTCAAATAGGTGTCTAAACTTTGTACATAATGCTTGCTTGGCGTAACTCCCGTAGTGACACTACTATAAAAAGTGGTCTCTTCTCTCCATTGCCCTGCTATAACATTCTGCTCTTTAAAAAACGAAATAGGAAGAAATGGAATTTGCTCTAGTTGAGTTATACGCTCAACATTTACCCCCAAATAGGTGAGATACTTTTGATACACTTTGTTCTCTTTTGCCTGTAGCCGAAACAATGCCAAAGCAATATTTTCGAAGTTAGCATCGTTAACAGTTGATAAATCCTTCTCAAAACTTTTAAAAGTGTGCAAGCGTTAGGTAATTTACGGAGATCTAAAAATAGGAAATGAAGTTCACTTTGGGATTAGGTTTGGCGATTGTTGTATTAGGGCTGGGCCTTTCATCTTGCTTTGACCCACCAGAGTATTCCAATACTCCGGAGATAGAATTTGAAAACATAGTTTTTAAAGAAACACCAGATCTTTCAGATGCTGATTCTCTTATCCTTTTCATAAAATTCAGAGATGGTGATGGTAACTTAGGATTACAACCTAGTGAGCTTGGTTGTAATGAAGACCTAAGCATCTGTTACAACGAAAAATTTTATTTTAAACTCGTTGAGGGTGATCAAGCTGTAAATTATGCAGTTAAAAGAGCCAACCCGGATCTTGATCTACCTGACTACACTCCTCCATTTGATTGTACAAACTGGGAGCTCGTGTTCGACAACAGCTCCACACCACAAGTCATAGACACGGTGTATTTCGAGTTAAACCCAGATCACTATAACATATTCCTTGATTTTCTAGTGAAGCAAAATGATGGCTCCTTTCAGGAATTTGACTGGAGAACTGAATTTTGCTCTACCTATGATGGCCGATTCCCAATTCTGGCAAAAAATTCAGATTTAAGTCTCAACAATCCTGTTGAGGGCACACTTAGATATGCGATGCTAAGCACTGGATTTAAACTTCAGTTTAGCATCAAAACACTTAAGCTAAGAATACAAATTCAAGACAGGGTACTCAATAAAAGTAATATCATTGAGACTCCGGAATTTCAGTTTAAGTAATCGAAGTATCTAGTAAAGGGGTGGAAATCTTTCCGGCTCTGCCTCACTCATCATTTCGTATACCTTATCAAAGACTCCTTCCGCATTGGGTTTAGAGAAGTAATCTCCATCTGATCCATAAGCAGGTCGATGCTCATTGGCAGCAATACAAACTGGCTTTGAGTCCATAAACTGATAGGCATCCTGCTCTTCTAATACCTTCTGCATCATAAAGGCAGTTGCGCCTCCAGGCACATCTTCATCAGCAAAAATAACACGATTGGTCTTCTTGATAGATTCAACTATTGTATGGTGGCGATCAAAGGGCAATAAGGTTTGCACATCAATAACTTCACAAGACACGCCCATTTTCTCCAACTCTTTTGCAGCATCCATGACGATACGACACATCGAGCCGTAGGTAACAATGGTAATATCATCACCCTGACGAAGTGTCTGCGGAACACCTAATGGTACACAAAACTCTCCAACATTATCAGGTAGTTTCTCTTTCAGTCTGTATCCATTCAAGCATTCGATGATTAATGCCGGATCGTCAGACTTGAGCATGGTATTGTAAAAACCAGCAGCCTGTGTCATGTCTCTAGGAACCAGCACATAGATACCTCTCAAACTATTAAGTATCATCCCCATTGGCGAACCAGAATGCCAAACACCTTCCAGTCTATGTCCTCTTGTTCTTATAATTAATGGCGCCTTTTGCCCACCTTTAGTTCTGTATTGTAAACAGGCCACATCGTCACTCAGCACCTGAACGGCATAAAGCAAATAGTCCAGGTATTGAATTTCAGTAATAGGTCTTAATCCTCTCAATGAGGCTCCTATCCCCTGTCCTATTATAGTGGCTTCTCTAATCCCTGTATCTGTTACCCTTAGTTCACCATACTTGGCTTGAAGCCCGGCAAAGGCCTGATTCACATCTCCTATTTTACCTACATCCTCTCCCAGCGCAAAAATCCTCGGGTCTCTTTCCAATGCATGATCAAAACACGCATGTAGAATTTCTCTTCCATCCAACAATGAGGAAGATTCTGAATACGTTGCAGAAATAGCTTCGACATTCAATGCCGAATGCTCAGACTGGCTGTACAAATGTGAACTGTACCTTTCCCAGTTATCATCTTCATTTTTTCTTATCCAGGCTACTAATTCGTTCCTTGCTTCCGACTCTTGGCCTCTAAGTATCCGTGTTACACGCTTTGCCGCTTTAAATGCATCAAGGCGAAGCGGATTAAGCGTTGTCTCCAACTCTTCCTTGATCAACTTAATCTCCTCACTAACATCCGCCAGCTTACCCAGTATAGTAACTAGTGAAGTCTGTGCTTGCTGAATATCTTTATTGAAGGCTTTCCAGGCTGAATCTTTGGCAGTTTTGGCAGTCACTTTCGCCTCTTTCTCAATCGTATCCAATTCGTCAGGATTACTTATTGCCTGATCCAAAATCCATTCTCGCATTTTTTTAATGCAATCATGTTTTTGCTCCCAAGCTAGCCGGTCCTTACTTTTATATCTTTCATGAGAACCAGATGTACTGTGCCCTTGAGGTTGAGTTACTTCAGTCACATGCAGAAGAACCGGAACATGCTCTTTCCTACAAACCTCCTCTGCCTTTATATAAGCTTTACAAAGCCCATCATAATCCCAACCTTTTGCAACAATTATCTCAAAGCCCTTTTCGTCTTTCGTTCTTTGAAAACCCTGCAAAATCTTAGAAATATTTCCTTTCGTAGTTTGGTACTTTGCTGGCACTGATATCCCATACTCATCGTCCCAAACAGACATGAGCATCGGAATCTGAAGGACACCGGCCGCATTGATCGCTTCGAAAAATAATCCTTCCGAGGTGGATGCGTTTCCTATGGTTCCAAAAGCAATTTCATTTCCCTTATTGGATAGGGTATTATATTTTGCAAGTAACGGATTTTCCCTAAAGAGTTTCGAAGCATAAGCCAAACCAACTA
Organism: Cyclobacteriaceae bacterium; assembly: GCA_049289315.1. GTDB lineage: Bacteria > Bacteroidota > Bacteroidia > Cytophagales > Cyclobacteriaceae > ELB16-189. Next base: position 1,587 of record JBATLM010000037.1, on the reverse strand, counting down.
GCCTGGGCATTTGTCCGGCCGTTGGGGAAATATCAGAACTGCTGTTTTTAAGCTTGGCTAAATTTTTATACTCACCCTTCTCGTCAATCATTCTGGTGCCAAAGTGTCCATTCATCAAACGGCCAGCAGATGCAGGTTCAGCCTCCACCTCAGTATGTGCGTAGAGTTGCGCAAAGTATTCTTGAAGTGAAAGTTCGCCAATCGCAAACATGAAAGTCTGATCACGATAATAACCTGACCTATGATCTCCATTGCGAAATACTTTGGCCATAGCAATCTGAGCCACTTCTTTGCCATCACCGAAGATGCCAAATTTGGCCTTGCCCATAAAGACTTCCTTTCTTCCTAAAATACTGGCTTCTCTACTTTCGCAGGCCAATTTGTAATCGGCCAAAATAGATGTTGCCTTTTTGGACGAAACACCTGATTTTATACTTTTTACTTGCGTCAATTTTAATGGCTTTGAACTCAAAAATAATCAAAAACAAGGAGGGGGTCAAAACTCTGTTTGACACCGAATATTCTACTTTTATTTCTAATTCACACCAAAGAATTCAGCCCAATCCCCATTTTCGACCCTAGAATTGTTTCCTTGTTGCTCAAATAAATAAATACCCACGTTCTCTCCGTCCACCTCTATAATTTCAAAAATATAACCCGCATCCAGCTCCATCTGATGGATCTTCTCAACCACGTTTGCATTCTCAATCTGAAAAATTTCCACCACAAGTGAATTTACACCATTGAGAGACTTTACTGCATACGGATATTCATCCAACGCGTACAATTCATACCCAAAAATTCTTTTTGTTTTAAGATACTTTAAATCAGATTGATACACATTGAAATTTGCCATGCCCCTGCGCAACGAGCCATAAAATGCAAATAGGTCAGTTCCTGTCATATTCTATCATATTAAAGCAAAATTGGGTAATTTGATCCTTCGCTATTGTATCCTAATGCTATATTTACGGGGTTTTACTGAGACATAAAAATCGAAATACAATGATAATAGGAGTTCCTAAAGAGATTAAGAATAATGAAAACAGGGTAGCCTTAACACCTGCCGGATCACAAGAACTGACCAAACGTGGTCATACTGTTTATGTTCAATCCACAGCCGGTGTTGGAAGTGGTTTTAATGATGAAGACTATACAGGGGCCGGAGCCAAAATACTTTCCACAGCAAAAGAAATCTTCGACATCGCAGAGATGATTATGAAGGTGAAAGAGCCGATTGAGCCTGAGTATAAATTGATCAAAAAAGATCAACTGGTCTTCACCTATTTTCACTTTGCATCTTACGAACCACTTACCAAAGCAATGCTAGAAACAGGTGCTGTTTGCCTTGCTTACGAAACTGTAGAAAAGGATGGAGGATTACCCCTATTGATTCCTATGTCAGAGGTGGCTGGAAGAATGTCCATTCAGGAAGGAGCCAAATATCTGGAAAAACCATTGAAAGGGCGTGGAATTCTTCTTGGAGGAGTCCCCGGAGTGATGCCTGCTAAGGTATTGATCTTGGGTGGTGGTGTAGTCGGTACTAATGCTGCAAAAATTGCCGCGGGAATGGGTGCTGATGTAATC
>JBATLM010000036.1:0-26810 GCA_049289315.1 Cyclobacteriaceae bacterium | reverse complement strand
GATTCGAACCGCTGTAGGAGCTTTTGCAGAGCTCTGCCTAGCCACTCGGCCACGAGACCTTAAATTGTTTAATACTATTCTTTCACTTTTTAGTCCTAGCCACTTCAGCCTTCGCTAATGCTTCGGCTGACAAGCGGCCACTGACCCTTTATCTATGCGAAATTATGAAATTCGCTTCACCTCAAACAAAAAAAGGTGGTCTTTTATTGGACCACCTTTTTTCTGTCTCCAATTATTATTCTGATCCTTTCGTCTTGTCTGCGTTCATTTTGTCTTTTAACGCACTCAACGCTTCGATATCTCCCAAGGTTGACTTTTCAGCTTCCTTATTAATTTTATCGATTGCTTTTCCTTTGGAAGGTGCACGCTTCTTAGCTGGTGCAGCCACCACTTTCTCCTCTTCAGTAGACCACATCGCCTTATGGCTCAATGCAATTCTTCTGTCGTCCTTAGAGAATTCAATCACTTTGAAATCTAGTGCCTCGCCTGCTTCGATCTTGCTTTCGTCTTCACGAACAAGGTTCTTAGCTGAACAGAATCCTTCAATTCCATATGGAAGCTCTAATACGCCTCCCTTGTCAGTTTTGTTAATCACTGTACACTTATGAACTGTTCCTACCTGGAATACAGATTCGAAAGCATCCCATGGATTCTCTTCCAAATGCTTATGGCTCAATGCCAATCTTCTGTTAGAGGCATCCAATTCCAATACAACTACTTCCAATGAGTCTCCTACTTTGATAAACTCTGAAGGATGTTTGATCTTTCTTGTCCAGCTCAAGTCTGAAACGTGTACCAAACCATCGATACCTTCTTCCAATTCAATGAACAATCCGAAGTTGGTAAGATTCCGCACCACACCTTTGTGCTTGGTGTTGATAGCATATTTGGTCATCACATCTTGACGTGTCCAAGGATCTTCCGTCAATTGCTTAATGCCTAATGACATCTTGCGCTCATCACGATCGATCGTCAATACAACTGCCTCCAGCTCTTCACCTACTTTGATGAAATCTTGTGGATTGCGTAAGTGTTGTGACCAGCTCATTTCTGAAACGTGGATCAATCCTTCTACACCTGGCTGTATTTCAAGGAACGCACCGTAGTCGGCTACATTCACGATCTTACCTTTCACTTTAGATCCCACATTGATATCAGCAGCCAAAGAATCCCAAGGATGAGCTGTCAATTGCTTCATACCCAAAGAAATTCTCTTCTTGTCTTCATCGAAGTCTAACACAACCACTTTCACTACCTGATCCAACTTCAATAGTTCGTCAGGGTGGTTGATACGTCCCCATGAGATATCCGTGATGTGCAACAATCCGTCTACGCCTCCAAGGTCGATGAACACACCGAAGTTGGTCATGTTCTTGATCACACCTTCCAATACCTGTCCTTTTTCAAGGTTGTTCAGGATCACCGCTTTTTGCTGCTCAAGATCTTTCTCGATCAATACTTTGTGCGATACAACCACGTTGTCGTTGCTGTAGTTGATCTTCACCACTTTTACTTCAATAGATTTATTTACATAAATATCGAAGTCGCGAATTGGCTTCACATCAATTTGTGATCCTGGCAAGAAGGCCTCTATGCCGAAAACGTCTACAATCAAACCACCTTTGGTTCTGCGTTTTACAAATCCTTCAATTACCAGATCTTCATCAAATCCTTTTTGAATATTCTCCCATCCTTTTACGAGTTTCGCTTTTCTGCGGGAAAGAACTAATTGTCCCATTGCATTTTCGCGCTCCTCGATAAAGAGGTCTACTTTATCTCCAATTTTCAGGTTGGGCAAATCTTTGAATTCAGCCACCGGCACAAGTCCGTCAGACTTAAATCCAATATTTAATATCACATCCTTGTCGTTGATACCTACAACGATACCTTCCACCACTTCGCTCTCATTGACAGAAGTAACTGTGCCCGAGTACATGTTGGTGATTTCCTCACGATCTTTTTGCGAGTAGCCTTCGCCAAATCCTTTGCGATCGAAAGCGTCCCAATCGAAGCCTTCCAGAGAATCAGGCGATGTTGTCGAAGATCTACGATCAGCTACATTGCTGATAATACGCGCAGTTGCCTCTTCACCCAATTCTTCAGCTTTTTTCTCTTTTTTGAATTCGGCCAATTCGTCCTCCTCATCCAATTCAATTTCTACTTCAGCTTTGCTTGCCTTTTTGGCAATCGGCTTCAATTCGTCACTTTCAGGCTTAGCCTTAGGTTTTGTGTCTTTTGGTTTTGTCATCTTGTATTTGCCCTGATTACATGAAGCAGCTGGGCCTGACTACCTCATTTTTGTTTAAAACTTCCCTTTTTGGTCAAAAAAAGAGCCCCACTACTCAGCGGGGCTGCAAATGTATAAAAAATGAGTAAAAATCTGCCTATTCAGGACTCAAAAATCAAGGTATATCCTCGAAATTAAGTGTTCCTGATGCGTAACCTATAAGTAGCTTCTGGAACATAAGGGTGTATCTGGCACTTACAAAATCACCCTGTGCACGCACACTGTTTTGATTAGCCTGGGTGAGTGCAACAATATCGGAGATACCAAGTCTATATCGTTCCTGTTCCAACTCTTGCGAAAGTTGAGCGGCCCTTAACTGAGCACTTGCTGCGTCATAGTTCGTTCTAACATCCCTATAGTTCTGGTAAGCCCTCAGTACATCACTTTTCACCAGTATTTCAGTGTTCTCAGTTTGCAACCTAGAGTTTTCGTAGGCCACACGATTGGCAACCGTAGTGTTCCTATTTTGGAATCCACCTATAATAGGAATCGTAAACGTAAGACCATATGTAAACTGGGTGTTATCATCCCTAAACTGTTGTTCGAAATTTCGGTTGGTCGCATTCTGAATATAGTTGTATTGTGATCCATACTGAGCAAACAAACCTAGCCTTGGAAAGAACGTTCCTTTCGAAGACTGATATCCAAACTGGGAGGCCTTTTCATTAAATTTTGCCTGTGCTAAATCACTTCTTTGCTCAATTGCAGTGGCGCTTATTTCATCAATGCTTTTCACTTCGCCATCTTCAAGGTTTACATCCCAATTAGGATCTTCTATTTCCAATTGCGTTAGGGGATCCAACTGTAGCGTTTGTGAAAGTGTTGCCAGATCATTTCTCAATGTAAATGCAGCGCGCATTGCTAAAAGTTCTGCATTCTTCACCTGATACTCCTGGTTGATAAGGTCTACCTCCGCACGACTCCCTGCCGCCACCTGTTCTTTTATTTGATCATACTGCTGCTGTTGCGTTTCTACATTTTGTTTTTGAATCTCATGCAATTCTTTATCAAGAAGGCACATCAAATATTGATTGGCCACATCCCTTATCACATCCTGATTCGTTCTTTTCACTAAATGTATTTGCGCTTCATATCGATTGGAGGCCTGTCGATAGGAATTAAGGTTATTAAAGCCGTTGAATAAGGGCATGTTGGCATTGGCATTCGCACCAAAAAAGTCAATCACCCCATTTACAACCTGCCCCTGCTGCTGATTAAACGAGTTTCCATCATTGCGTCCAGCATTACCAGTAACGTTAACACTTGGAGCCATTCTTAAAATACCGGCAGTCTTGTTGACTTGCGATGCAATCAACAAATTCTCTTGCTGATTAAGCGCTAAGTTTTTTTCAAGACCAATTTTAACTGCCTCTTTAAACGTTAGCGTTTTCACCGGCTCTTGTCCACTCACAAAAGTCACAGCCGAAATACAAAACAAACACAGCAATGCACTAGACTTCATACTTCTCTATTTATTCTTTTACTTTTTCAATTCTATTTACCAATTCATCAGACTCCAACGCTCCATCCACCACCTTCACAATCCGCTTTCCTCTTTGTGCATTTTCCTCTGAATGGGTAACCTGAATGATGGTCATTCCCTCGTTGTTCAATTCTTCGAAAATGTCCATGATCTGCTTTCCCTGCTCCGAGTGCAAATTTCCTGTTGGTTCATCTGCCAATAACAATTTGGGCTGCCCGATAATGGCCCTTGCTACTCCCACTAATTGTTGCTGTCCTCCGGATAGTTGCTCAGGAAAGAGGTCTTTCTTGGCCACCATGTTGAATCGATCCAGTAATTCTGCTACCATACTTTTTCGCTGGCTACCGCTCACACCTTTGTACAACAAGGGCGTCTCGATGTTTTCATACACCGTAAGTTCATCAATGAGATGATAGGCCTGAAAAATGAAACCGATGTAGTTTTTATGCATCTCCGATTTCTTCCGTTCCTTAATCTTATGAACAGGCTCATCAAAAAAGTAATACTCACCGGCAGAAGGTTCATCCAGCATACCAATGATGTTCATCAATGTAGATTTACCAGCTCCGCTGGGTCCCATTATGGTTAGGAATTCACCTTGTTCTACTTTGAGGTCAACTCCTTTTAAGATAAAAGTTCGCTGAAATCTAGAATCGACATACTTATCGATGTCCTTTAATTGAATCATGCATGAAAAGTTTCAGTTGAACATTAGCCAACAATAATGCCAATGGCTATTTTGGGGGTTAGACGACAAATAAACGATGAAGTTACGCAGTTTATCGTCCGGTTGCGAAAAAAGGTGTCCTAAAACGGACGGCTGTTAAAATCGTGATTTTAGAATACAATGGGGTGTAAAATGACATCTACTCGCCTGTTTAGACTCCGTCCGTAGTAATTATCATTTCTGTATACCGCATTCTCATAATCCCAATTTTTGACATGGATGATGAACTCAGGAATATTCAATTCCTTGAGTAATTGAAAAACTGTTTCACTCCGCATTTTAGAAAGCCACTCATTGAATTCTTTACCTCCTACAGGGTCGGTATGGCTAGTCAACTGAATCTGGTACTTTTCAAGCAAGTTGGGAATAGAGTCCAGCCAATTGGAAAGCTCTTCTGCTTGGTATCTATCTATATAATAACTACCTCCACGAAAATATATACTCTTCCTGATTTCATCTTGTTGTGCAACAACGATGATCGGAAAAAGGGAGAATGCAAGCACTATGGTCACCATACGATGCATATCTCAATTTAACGAAGAAATACGAGTTAAGGATCAAATAATTGTCACTTTTCAAACAAGCAGTAAATTAGAATTGGGGTTGTTCAGGCTTATTGTCCAATACTGCTTCAATTTTCTCCATTACTTCAACAGATAACTGAGTTTGTGCCTCTATCGCTTTAAAGTTTTCCTTGAGCTGCTCTATTTTGGAGGCACCAAGTATTACAGTACTCACGTTTGGGTTTTTTAAACACCATGCCAAAGCCAATACTGGCATTGACATACCCAATTCTTTACTTAATACTGCCAGCTTTTTGGCTCTTGGCAAATTTCCTTCCGCAAAACTTCTTTCTTTCAGCCAATCCAAACCTTCGATTCCAAGTCGGGTATCAGTTGGAAATCCGTCATTGTATTTTCCCGAGAGCACTCCGCTCGCCAGCGGTGACCAAATGGTGGTTCCCAGTCCCACAGTTTTATATAACTGGCTGTACTCCACTTCTACCCGCTGACGCACCAACATATTATATTGTGGCTGCTCCATAACCGGTCCAATTAAATTATATCGTTGCGCTACCATATGCGCTTCCGATATTTCTTGAGCACTCCATTCACTGGTACCCCAATACAAAATTTTACCTTGAAGGATCAGGTTGTGCATCGTCCATACTGTTTCCTCAATAGGCGTTTGCTTATCAGGACGATGACAGAAATACAAATCGAGGTAGTCCAATTGCAGGCGTTGCAATGCCCCTTCACAAGCCTCCACCAGGTGTTTTCTATTTAATCCCTTTTGCGTTGGTTTTAATTCTCCTCCTAATCCAAAAAAAGCCTTGCTTGAAACGATGTAACTATCTCTCTGCCATTGTTTCTTCTTCAAGATATTGCCCATGACAATTTCGGATTTGCCACGTGCATAAATTTCCGCATTGTCAAAAAAGTTAACTCCGTGGTCGTACGCCACCGTCATTAAATCTTCTGCTATATTATCATCTACCTGCTTGCCGAACGTAAGCCATGAGCCTAACGATAATGCGCTTAGCTGCAACCCTGACTTGCCGAGTCTCCTGTATTCCATTGGCATAAAATAATTAGTTGGTAGCCGCCCCGTAGTTTAGCCAAGTGACCTTTGTATTTCCTTTTTCAATAATCGATAGCACCATGATATTGTCATAGTCCGAATCTTTGAAGTCAGGGTAGCTTTCATCTCCCAAAAAATAATTGGCCACCCATGGCGTAGTGTTAGAATGGCCTGAGACCAACACAGTGCCTCCATTATGGGCATTCAATATGCTATCCATCGCCTCTCCTTTCATGGGCTCATAGGATAGAACAGAAAGTCCCTTAGCATCAGCAACAGGTTTTACTGTCTCCTGCGTTCGCTTGTATGGCGTGCTGTAGATGGCATCTATTTTTGCTTCATATAACAGCTTTACCAAGTCGTTTGCCCTCATCGCTCCATCGTCAGTTAGTGGTGGGTTTTTCGTTCCATCATCTGCTTTTTCAGCGTGACGTACCAATATGAATGTTGTGATCGTTGGCTGCTCCTGTTCTTGCTGTTGCTGGGTACACCCCACAAAGAGTATACACAAAAGTGCGAAAGCTAAAATTGTATTTTTCATTTGAATCTATTTTGAATTGCTGCTGGTACGTTACAATTTTCTTGTTGTCTGGTATCGGTAAGTTGAAAAATTTTCCACCCTTCTAAACTTTTGTACAATTGAAAGGCATCTACGCCACAATGGTGCAAGTCTTTATCAAGATAGAAAGCATATTTAGCCCAAACCTGGGCCAGATTACCATCCACTTCAATCTTAACATCCCAGATGGGTTCTGAATAAACTTCTTTTCTAGGAGTGCCCATCGCTACCAAAAAACGATTGAGGTCACCTCGGTTAAATTTGGGATTCCCTTCCTTATCTTCCCCAATGGTAGCAAATACTACATCCTCCTTAAATGCTTTATGCACCAAAGCACTATCTCCCTTATTCATACCCTCAAATAAAAAATTGATGGGCTCCATTATAGCCACTTGTTCATTCTGCTGTGCAGAAAGTGAAAAAGAAATCATAAGAATGGAAAACAAAATATTGGCTCTAATCATCATTTAATTTTTATGTTATTTACCCAACCAGGTCGCACGCTTGATTATTCAGCTACTCCGGTTGGGAACGGAATTGTAAATTAAACCAAAATCCTTCATTTTATAAGGAATAGCCGAAATTGAGCCATAAGACAGCATCTTAGGGATGTGCTTTAGAGCCTGGCTACTGTTTCCATTTATAATCTTAATTTTACGCCCATAAAACTATCTTATATGAAAAGGCTTTGCCTGATTCTATTACTGATTGGCATTTTTGATTCTTATGCCAGCGCATCCACCATTGACAGTTTGGAAAATCAGCTTACCAAAGTCGATGGCGATTTAAAAGTTAAAACCTTGAATGAGTTATTCAGGGCGCACATCAATTTCGATCCTGTAAAGGCACTTGGATATACCCGAGAGGCATTAACATTGGCGACTGAGATTGATGACCAAAAAGGCATGGCTGCCTCTTATAATAATCTTGGTGTAGCTTATCGCAATCAGGGTGCATTGGATAAGGCACTTGAGTATTATCTCACCTCCCTGAAGATATACAACACACTGGAAAACACTGAAGGAATTGCCACTTCAAAAAACAATATCGGTACAATTTACTCTTTGAAGAAAGATTACGGTCAGGCCATGAAATACTTTGAAGAAGCTTTTGAGCTCTTTACAAAGATTGACGACAGAGAGAGAGTGATAGGAACTATGAATAATCTGGGTAACCTGCACAGCGACCTTCAACTTTATGAACAAGCGCTCAAGTATTATTCACAGGCGTTTCAAGTAGCCGAAAAAGCTGGGCGAGTTTACTCTGATCCATTAAGCAATATTGGAAATGTCTATGTAAGACAGGGGAATTTACAAAGAGCTGTAGAATACTATAGCCGTGCCTTAGAACTTGCCAAAAAAGAAAATAATCAGATTGGGATTTTAAATATCACTGCTAACCTAGGTGAAGTTTATGTACAAGCAGGGCAAACAACCAATGCACAGGGTTATCTGGATGATGCGCTTACTTTAAGTAAAAATTTGCAGGCTTTTATATTCGAGCCACAAATACTGCGAAGCCTTGCTACCAACTATGCTAAACAAGGAAAAATGAAGGATGCCTATGAGGTGATGGTAAAATACGATGCATCCAGAGAAAAGATTTACGGAGAGGAGAGCAGCAGAAGAATAGCTCAAATGGAGATTGCACTTGATCTGTCAGAGAAAGAAAAGGAAATGGAGGCTTTGCGCAAAGATGACGAAATAAAAACCCTCGAACTCAAGAACACTAGAATGGTGATCTCTCTGGTCGTTCTGGGTATCATAATAACTGTTGCCTTTGTTAACCTCTTCCTCTTCAAAAGGAAGCCAAAGAAAGCCAAATTGCAGAATGGATAGAACCGAGGCAAGAGCCATTTTAGAGTCGATGACGACCAGCGTCAGTCTACTCAGACATATGCGTACCATAGAACTAGTAATGGAGGCTTACGCAAAAAAATACAATGAAGACGAGAACGAATGGGCTATTGCCGGACTTCTTCATGATGCAGATTACGAAGCCTTCCCTGAAAAGCATCCGGCCATCATAGTAGAGAAATTAAATGAAATGGGTGAGGCTAAAATCGCTCATGCCATCTCGGCTCATTACACCAAATGGAACGTATCCTATGATACGCTGTTAGACAAAGCATTGCTTGCTTGCGATGAACTTACGGGTTTTATTGTGGCCTGCTGTCAGGTTCGTCCGGAAGGAGTTTCCACACTGGAGACTAAGTCGGTAATAAAGAAGCTGAAGGACAAGGGATTTGCCGCTAAAGTGGAAAGGGATGAGGTATACAAGGGTGTAGAATTGCTCGAGGTTGACCTTAAAGAGCACATTGCCTTTATCATTGACGTGCTCAGGCAAAACAAGGAGGAGCTTGGTATTTAACCACACAAAAGCTCATTTTTGACAAAATTTAACAACTTCAAGTTTTACAGATTCGAAGTTTAGACTAACTTTGAGCTACTAAACGAAACGAACTATGTTTGAGCAAGTAATTGGAGATGGCGCTAACTTATTTATCATCATTGTTGCCGTGTTAATCGGATTTGTGGCTGCCCTAGGATACATCGATTCACAGAAAACCAAAAAAGAAGACAATCACCCGCACTAGCAGGTAACAGCATATAAAGTAAAAGCCCAGCAAATTGTTGGGCTTTTTTTATGTGATAGCAGGAAAGTCTATTCCTCTGAACCTATGTAAGGAGACTTATAAATATTTTGCCATTCGTCCCACTTGGTCTTTTTGTAGTGGTCTCCACCAATAAACTGGATGATTTTATGAAATTCAGGAGCTTTCTGATATCCGGCAAGTGGTTGTATCATTCTAAATTCCTCATCTAGAAAAACAACCGTAGGGTATGAAAGCTGGTTATTAAGCAGAGCAGCAGCCAATTGATGATATCCCTTATTCCCTGATGGAACAAACTTGAAGGTAGTACCATTAAATTCAACATCCTCTGTTTGCTCCGCATTGAATTTTACGGGGTAAAACTGTTCGTTAAGAATCTTGGCTATTTTCTCTTCACTGAAAGTATTCTTGTCCATCACCTTGCACCACCCACACCAGTCGGTGTATACATCAATAAATATTTTACGCTTCTCAGTCTTGGATTTTTCTATGGCCTCCTCAAAGGTCATCCAGTTTACAGGGCTTACCTCCGATTCGCTCAGAGCAACTGTGGCGGCCTGGCCATAACTAGCGTGCACCGAAAATGCAGCTATGGCTAAAAGTGATATGGATAACGATTTACTTAAACTGGTCATACCAACAAATTTATTAGAAAACAGGATCGAATTCAATAAAAGTTCCCCTTTAATGACGTCAAACAGTAAACTCAATTTAAACCTTTAATAACTATTAGGGGTCAAAGAGTAACCATTGCTTGTAGACACGGTATTATGTACGGATGGAGGGCATTATTGTTCGAATTTGAACGATTGCAGTCCTAGGGAGTGCCAATTTACCGCAAGATGGTCGATTTCAAGTGTGGCACCCTGTTTGGTATATTTGATTTAGTGAAGATGAAATTTTCAAATAAAGACTTACTTCTGCTTTTCGGCATTCTAATCGCGGTGATTATCTCACTCACCACTATGGTATTCAAAGACTACTCATTGGGTCTTGATAAGACGACAAGAAACACTATTCCATCCACTACTGGCATGGCTTCCCCTAGTCTGCTAAAGAAAGCTATCGATCGTATAGAATTTAGATTCTAGCCAGGACTGGACAAATCGCGGTCCCTAATGAGCTCCTTTTATTCAGTGACAACTACAACTTCTTCTTCCCTATAGGCATAGTAATGCAATACCGTCTCTATCGCTTTTTTAATTGCAATATTAATGGGATAAAATTTTTGACTGAGCTCCCAATCGATCCCATACATTTTCATGTAATAATCTCTCATTAAAGGAACAGGGCTTCCTGCCACGGTCTCTGCGTAAGTAGTAAGAAAAGCCTCCGGTTGCTCATTCTTTATAACTTGACAGGTAATAAATTCTTTATGACCGTATTTGTTCAGTTTTGCAGAAAATCCGAACAAGCGACAAATCATTCCCCTATGCTTGTAAGACGAGCAATGCCCCACCCCTGGTAAACTGGAGTCCATAACAGCACAAAGCGCATTACTCAATGATGGGTCTTCAAGCCATTGGATGGCTTTTCCTTGTTTGTAAAGATGAAATGCAAATGGAATAAACTCGAGGACTGTAGCCTCAATATCAGGTTTAAGACAGCACTTACCGCACCCGGATTTGCAACCCAGGCTGGAACGCGTTTTGAAAGCGGCTATATCTTCGTCCAGCGCTAGGAATACCACCTCTACCTCGCGGACTAATTGCTCTATGTTCAATCAGTTTTTCGATAAGGCGGCAAATATATAGCAAAAAAGCTATCGCTTGTACACAAGAGAACAAACAGGTTACTCTGGCTTAGAGTAAGTAACTATGTCAATTGCAATTCCATTAGGATCAACAATAGCAAAGTGTCTGTCACCCCATGGTTCATCCTGAAGCTTAAAAGCAATTTGCGCTCCCGTTTTTGTGACCCGTTCATATTCCTTATCTACATCATCTACCTCTATGGTGAGGTACATCCCTTGCCCGTTAAATGGTTTCTGAAAAACTGGATTTTGGGTGGGATGATCGGGTAACAAAAAACTCAACTCCGCCTGTTGGTTAGAAGTATGCATCAAAAGATAAAATTCATTTTCAAAGGTGACCCCAAAGTTCAGCACAGACGTATAAAACGCTTTTGTTTCTTCTAATTTAGAGGTTACAATTCCTGCATTTAGTTTCATTTGAGCTTGGGTTTGTATGAATCCTACAATAGAAAACAGGCATAAAATGATTCTTTTCATTATTCCAATGGGCTAATTATTTAAACTGTAATGCATCGAGACTAAACCAGAAGAATGAACTTTTGAGCCCAATAACTTTGTAGGCACCCGCCCCGACAGGCCATCAAAAAGTGGCTTACCCTTACCTAATATAATAGGATGCACCGCCAGCATTAACTCATCTACCAATTTTGCTTTCATCAGGGTAGTTGTCAACTCCGCACCGCCAAAGAGCCAAATGTCCTTTCCTTTCTTGCATTTTATCTCTTTTACCTTATTCAATACATCGCCATTTATCAGTGTGCAATCGGCCTGCTGAGGGAGTGTATTGCTTACAACTAAAGATGTTTTGTCAGCAAAAGGATTTTTGCCCTTACCCTCTTTCATCATCACTTCATAACTCTTCCTGCCATACAGTACCGTATCAACCCTATCCAGAAAATCCGTCATACCGTAGTCTTGGTCTGTAAAGCACCAATCAAACTCTCCGTTAGGCCCTTCGATCAACCCGTCAAGGCTAGTGGCCACATTTAAAATAATCTTCCTCATAGCGATTTATTATACCCGTTTGATAATTACTAAGACAAAGGAAGCCCCTCCAACTGACAACCGTGTGTCAGTAGCTAAAAGTAGAAGTAAAATATTTTTTAGGAGGAGCTGCTGAGCTCGTTCATCTTGCTATAATGCAGAAAAAGCTCTTCGGCACGCTTGGCCATCAAGGTTTTCAACTCTTCAGGTTCATCAATTTCCACTGCCGAACCATAATGCATCAACCATCGAACTGCCAGTCCGAGGTTGTCCATCATAAATTCAACCTGCACACGATCCCCCAAGTCTTTCTCATTAACAGCACCATAAAATGGTCTCGAGGACAGAGAGGACTTCTCGAAGGAGAGTTTAACTTTTATCAACCCTTCATGGTCTGATTCATAGGTTTTGAAATATTCATTTAGTGACAATAGATTGCTACCATCAAAATGATCTCCAGTCAGTTTCAGCTCTTTGATTTGATCAGATCTGAAATCACGGTACCCTTTGCGCATTCTACACCAGGCTATCAAATGCCAGGCCCCTGAATAAAAATATAAACCAATGGGTTCTACTTCTCGCGATGTGGTCACATCCTTAGAGCTGCAATAAACTATTTTCAATACCTCCTTACTGGCCACCGATTTCTGAATATCTGTTATAAAATGATTCGGTAACTCCGGGTTCCTTCTCCATTGATTGAAATGTACCGCCATCACGGAATTCAGGCTTTCCAGATGATCCTTTTCCGTTGCCTTCATCACGGCCTTTATTTTGTTCATGGCCGATTCGAAAGCCATGCGAACAGACTTGTCCGTCATCTTTTCTACCAACTTACCCCCCAGCATCATCGCGCCTGCCTCCTCCCGATTGAACATGACCGGAGGTAGGTGATATCCATCCACAATAAAATATCCTTTGCCCGCTTCAGATCCTATAGGAACCCCCGCCTCCATCAATGCTTTCACATCGCGATAGACCGTGCGAAGTGAAATCTCAAAACGATCAGCCACCTCCTCGGCCTTTACAATCCGTTTGGTTTGAAGTTGAATGAGAATAGCTGTAAGGCGATCGATGCGATTCATGGTATAAATTGTAATGGCAATTTACTGGATAGCAGGCAAAATGCACTGACGAAATAACATGAACTCTTATTCTTCTTTTCGCAAACTCCACCCGATACTGCCCAAAAACACCAACAACAATACCCAGGAAGAGGCCATCGTGATTTTGTTTCCGATGATATAAGGTTTCGGTTCAAATTTGAATTCAATCTGATGATTACCAGCAGGTACCTCAAGGGCACGCAGTACATAATTGGCTCTTAGAATAGGAGTCTCTTCACCATCAATGGTTGCCACCCATCCCTTTGGATAATGGATTTCAGAAAATACAGCTAGTCCTCCCGTTGAAGAAGAAGATTGATATTTCAAATAAGGTGGCGTCATTTCTACCAGCTCAATACTTGCTAGGCTATCTATCTTAAGGAATTGAACATTAAATTTTGAATTATCTATTACCGCAGTAGTGCGGGTATTTACCTCACAAACTTTGGCCAATTCTTCTGAAGGAGAATTCACATTAACCACCTCGTTTACAAACCACGCATTTCCGTTTGCCGCAGGGTTAGGAATGATATTACCCTTATCTGGGCCGAACATGATATATTTTGTGTTGAGCATATTCAACACTCCATAATTACCAAACTGTAAATTTCCAGCCTGTGCATCAGTAATGAATTCGTTTGTTTCGCCTCCCAGGCAGTTTTCAAACAAATCCTGATACCTTCTGAGTTTGGCGCCATGATACCCACCTAATGAATTATGAAAATACGATGAACTCCCTTCCGTACTAAAGGGCTCTTGCAAATTATAAACCCGAAAGACGCTTTTGTCTTTCATCACTTCCTGATCTGCAGCAGTAGCAACAAAATTGGCAGTTCTTTTTCTCTGGTAATTATCAATACTGAAGTAGCGTCTGTCTACCAGGGACATGTCCATGGCTACCATAAATATCAGAAAAGCATAAAAACCAATTTCCGATATTTTTTTTCTTACATCAAAAAACAAAAGAATGAATACTGACAATATAAAAGCGAAAGACCTAAAGGCATCAGCTCTTAGCAGACCTTTCCTGTCTTCAATCAACGCATTGAGAAACCAAGCCGGCAGTTGAGATTCTCCTTCTTTCATAAAACTGGCCATTCCTGCTAACAGCCAAATCAAAAAACAAAGTCCCCCGGTGAAAGCAAAAACAATAATTAGCTTTTTCTTCGATGCCTTATTTAATCCCTCCGCAAAAAATTTCTCTAACCCCAACATGCCTAAAAACGGCAGGGAAAACAAAAGAATGATAATAGCGAAGGTAACAGACCTGAATTTATTATAACCGGGCAAGTAATCGAAAACAAAATAGTTGAACCCCTCAAAATTACTTCCCCAACTGAACATCATTCCCAACACACTTACCGACACCAGCCACCATACATATTTTTTATCTGCAAAGACAATTCCCAGCACAAACAGAAAACACATAATCGCACCACCATAGTATGGTGCTGTTAAAGATTGTGGCCCCCAGTAGGCAGAAGTGTAGCGCGCCAGTTGATTGGCCATTTCACCATCTCCACTTTGCATCAATGCTTTGTAGGTGGCACTCTCCTCATCTTGAACTAAAAAATTTGAACTGCTTCCTCCATAAAAATTGGGGATCATCACGGTAATGGACTCTAGCATTCCGCTGCTATAGGCAAAAGCATAGTCACGATCCAGTCCGCTTTCAGGTTGCTCCTGAGATTGTAACTCCGACTTTCCCCTAATAGAATACTCACTGTACTCACCGATGGCCCACAACGGACCAATGAACGTGCCTACCGCCAACAAGGCTGCAGGTATCAAGACACCGAGATTCTTAAAAAAAGGAAGCGTATTTTTTTCTCGCACGGCCTGGATCAGGTGAATTAATCCATAGACCAGCACGATCAACAACAGGTAGTAGGTCATTTGCAAATGGTTTTCACGCAAATGCATGGACAAACCAAGAGCAGTAACTGCAAAGCCCAATATTCTCTTATTCCTAAATGCCAGATGAATACCAGCCATCACCAAAGGCATGAATGCAATAGAGCCGACTCTGGCGTTGTGACCTGCCGCCATACCTACAATCATATAAGAAGAAAGACCAAAGGCTAATGCACCCGCTATGGCGAGCATGGGGCGCACCCTAAAGGCCAACAATAGAATATAATAACTTAAAAATGCCCAATAGATATTTACTACAGGGTGAGGTAATCCAACTGAGAAAAGTTTTTTGATCCCAACGATTACACTATTGCTCCATTCCAGGTTAACGAGGTAGGCGGGCATCCCGCTAAAAATAGAAGGAGCCCAAAGTCCTTCTTCGCCTGTTGCATCACGGTAATCCCTTAGTGATTTGGAAGAGGCCTCCCACTGCTGAATGTCATGCTGGCTAATTGATTTATTATCAAAAAAGACAGGATTGAAAAAGAAAATAGTGACAATTAGAAATATAATGACAGCCGCCAGGTGAGGCAGTACGTGTTCTTTGAAATTAATTTTCCTCATGCAAAATAGTTAGACTGCAAAATAAGGAAATATTAGAGCAAGAACATTACTGAAACGTTGCAACACCAAATCGCTGGATAACCAGCCCTAGAAAATCAGCATGGCATAGCCCTTCAGCTGGTAGGTCGTCATTGTGGTAAGCATTGATGATGCGATTTTAATACCAGAAACCATTTTATCTGGGTCAATTTTTCTGGCAATAAGAGATTGGCCACATACCACAATTTTAACTCCCGCATCCTGCAGTTCTTTGTATATACCGAGATTGGGGTTATCTACTCCGTATTCTTTTTTATACTCTTCATTGTTTCTTACTGTAAAAGCTGCACCGCCATGAATGGCCAGCACCACATGAAGCTTTTCCTTTGGTACACCCGACATGGCATGTAAATTCATCAATCGTGCCACATTGTTGAGTGCCCAGTTAACATCTTCAGGTTTTTCGCTGGCACGCAATACTTCCACAATGATCTTATAATCCAGTGAAGGATCAATTTTCTCTTCTGCATCAGGCAAATCATAAACACCACCATACCCCTTAATAATTGGGTTCACCATTTTTTGACTATATCCAATAGCAGCCATTGATAAAAAAGCAATCGTAAAAATCGTTTTCATAATAAATTCAGTTTTTAAGTCCTGTAAGGTAAGAAAGCAAATAATTATTTTGGCTAATTATTGATTTCAATTCTTCACTATTGTCTGTCGGTAACTAGAAGATCAATCCTGCGTATCCTTTTAGTTGATAAGTTGTCATAGCGGTTAGCATAGAGGAGGCAATTTTAATGCCAGGCACCATTTTACTCTCATCAATTTTTCTGACAACAACAGTTTGCCCACACACTACAATTTCAACCCCCGCATCAATTAACTCCTTGTACAATGCCATATTGGGGTTATCAACACCATACTGCTTTCGGTATTCTTCATCGTTCCTTACAGTAAATGCTGCTCCTCCATGTAGCACCACCACCACATCCAATTTATCTTTTGGTACACCAGCCATAGCATGTAAGTTAAGCAAACGGGCCACGTTATCGAGCCACTTATTCACGTCTTCAGGTTTCTCGCTTGCTTTACCAACGTCTACAACAATGTTATAATCCAATGTGGGGTCAATCTTTTCATCTGCATCAGGCAAATCATAAACGCCACCATACCCTTTAATAATTGGGTTAACAATATTTTGGCTATAGCCTAAAGCAAACAAGGAAAGAAAAGCAATGGTAAAAACAACCTTCATAATAATTCAGTATTTAGTAACCGTAAGGTATGAAAGCAATAAAAAAACTGCCGCTAATTTGTATGAGGATGGATGTGTTTATCCACCAATGGTGGACATGGATTCAGATACCCCTGTTCCCGTTTTTCTTTTGCGCTCCGCCTCAAAGCCATCTTTAGCCCTATTCTTAAAGGCCTTTAGGAACGTTTCTTTCATTTCATCATCCGATGTTCCTGCCCGCATCAAATCACGAATATTAAGCACTCCCTCATCGTATAGGCACGTTTTCAAGGTTCCTTGAGCGGTAATACGGATTCTATCGCATGTTCCGCAAAACGTTCGGCTAAAGGCCGCAATCACACCAACGTTCCCCTGATGACCGGGGATAGCGTAGTTATAGGAAGTAGAGTTGGCTTCGTCCGTTAGTTTATTCAGTATGGGATACGTTGATCGAATATGATCGATAATCTTATTGTGGGTCCAGTTAAGTATCGGGTAATGGCTCCCTTCACCATTAAATGGCATCTCTTCAATAAATCTTACAGAGACCGGTTTTGATTTTGTGAACTCCACCAGTGTCAGGATATCTTCTATGTTTTTACCCTCCATCACCACAGCGTTTATTTTCACGTTGATATTTGCATTGAGTAACAACTCCAATGTTTCCATCACCTTATCAAACTCATCCCTACGGGTAATTTGTTTAAACCTTTCCTTGTCCAGGGTATCCAAACTCAAGTTCACAGATTTTATCCCAGCTTGTTTCAATTCCTTTACATGAGGCGCTGTAAGCACTCCATTGGTGGTCAGGTGTATATTGGTGATTCCGTCAATTGAAGAAACAGACTGCACCAATTGCATAAAGTCTTTTCTTACAAAAGGCTCACCCCCTGTAAACCTTACTTTAGAAATACCCATTTGAGCAAGCAGTGTTACCAATCTTTCTATTTCCTCGAAAGTAAGTAGGTCCTTTTTGGGCATGTACTGGATTCCCTCCTCCGGCATGCAATAGAAGCACCGCAAATTGCACCTATCCGTTACTGCAATTCTTACGTAATTAATTGGTCTGCCGTGGTTATCAAATAGCATCTTCTAATTCTTAAGCCCTCAACACAATTCCTTACTATCTGTACGAATAATGTGGGTCAGTGATTGTATCAAGATCAATAAATCCCTTCGAATTCAACGAAACTAATCCATAAAAGGGAACAAATTCATCCAATTCTCGGTATACTGAGAAAGAATTCAGTACAAGTTAAGAAATTAAGCACTTTTTAAACAGCCATGAGATATACTCTTAAAACCTTTGGGATTACGCGCGACATATTGGGTGGAAAGGAAGTGTCCTTTGAAATGGACGGGGTAAAAGTGGCTGAACTGAAATCTGAATTGATGAACCGATTTCCTGAAATGAAAACACTCAATTCACTGTTCATCGCTGTTAACAATACCTACGCAGAAGACGATTTGGTGATTTCAGAATCTGATGAAATAGCCCTTATTCCTCCGGTCAGTGGTGGTTAGGCGAATTCAACGCTTGCAGCCCATTTGATGTCTGACGTTCAAATATTATATTCAATCATCCATTTTCTTTGTCCTCCAACCCAATAAGCCATGATAAAAATTACAGAGAAAGCCATCGATGTTCAGAAAGTAATAGAAACAGCTTCCAATCTGGGGGCAGGAGCCGTCAATGCCTTTATTGGTACGGTTAGAAACAAAGCGAAGGATAAGAATGTAGTTTGGCTTGAATACGAAGCTTACGAGGCCATGGCTGTAGCCGAAATTCGTAAAATCATTGATGAGGCAGCCCGCAAATGGAATTTGTTGGGTTGGGCGGTAAGCCATCGCATTGGCACCCTTAAGCCTGGAGAGGTGGCCGTTGTTGTGGCCGTTTCAACAGCTCACAGAAAGGAATCCTTTGAGGCTTGCCAATACATTATGGACAATGTTAAAGCCAAGACTCCCATTTGGAAAAAGGAAGTATTTGACGATGGCGAAGAATGGGTGGACGCACGTCCTATTGCCAACCCCAACTAAATCTTTTTTACAGTTGGTTCATCAGTACAATGCCCATCGTTACGATGGCAACTGCAACTAAAAATCCAATTGTAAAAACAATAGTTAAATCCCTATTAATGGGATTGAAATGACCGGATGTTTTTTCTGCTGTATTCATAATACCAACTATTTTGAATTGACTATAAAACTAAAAACAACACCTCATCCCTACTTTGTGTTTTTAATGCCAGCGAATGGAATGTACTTTTTAAAGCCAATTTTTTCTGAAATAGTTCTAGTTAGCTGCCCGCGCAACAGGGTCTTTTTTTAAGAAAAATAGAGTTTGAAATTATCAATCACTGATCAATAGGAAGTTAGCCAAAGGCAGTGAAAGCAATAAATTGCATATTAACTTTTGCGTAAACTATTTGGCCAAACAAGTGTTTGCAAAATAACAGAAGTGACCGCCTTGTAAGGTTTTATGCTCAACCCTTAATTTCAGTTCTTTTTACCATTAAAATCTAAAAATTCGTCATAACCCTCTGGGGTATTGATGTTTTTTAAGGCCCTGCTTTCTGGCACTTGCAATAGTTTGATATTGGCTGAATTCAAAAAATCACGTGGGCTAATTTTACCTTCCTCATAAAATGACTTCAATAAAATAGCACAACTCGGCTCCCAGATCGTTAGCAACGGCTCTGGAAGTTTCCCTTCCGAATCATAAAAACAAGTAGCCACCTTACTAGCATCTCTTTGGTCAACTAAAAACTGCAAGACTGCCTCATCTACAAATGGCATATCTACCGGAACGGTAAGCCAGGCCACCTCTGGACTATATTTAAAGGCACTCAATATTCCATTCAGTGGCCCCTGAAAAGGATAAGCATCTATTATTATTGTGTCATGCGGTGTTGCATGAGAATTGGCTGAATAATAAACGTGATCACAAAATTTTTCTAATAACTGAAACACATGATGCTTTTGTGGCTGACCATGGTAATCAAGCAAAGCCTTGTCTTTGCCCATGCGAGAGCTACGCCCTCCTCCGAGCACCAATCCATTTAATGATAGTGCCTTAGGCTTCATTCCTTTTGAAATCGTTCTTCCCTCCTGTTTTCTCCATCAGTTTTATTTCCTCAATTACAATGTCGTGCGACATGGCCTTGCACATATCGTAGATGGTGAGTGCAGCCACAGAAGCTGCTGTAAGCGCTTCCATCTCTACTCCGGTTTTAGAGTTGATGGTAGCAGAAGTATCAATCACAATCCGATCCCCAGCCATTTTAATATTTACCTGGCAATCTTCTAAACCAATAGGATGGCATAAGGGAATAAGAGATGAGGTTTGCTTCGCTCCCATTACCCCAGCAATAATGGCGGTTTGAAACACCGGGCCTTTTTTGGTCATGATCTCCTGATCTTTGATCAAAGCCATAATTTCAGCGCCTATATTTACAACAGCTCTTGCTCTGGCAATTCGTTTTGTTGCGCTCTTCCCCGAAACATCCACCATCGAAGGATTGCCGCTATCATTGGTATGCGTGAGTTTGGCCTTCATAATTATTAACTTTAACGTTTAGTGCAGATACATTTCAAAGTTATAAATAATCATGGTAAGCGTTTCAGAAGCCATTTCTATCATTGAATCTCATCTTTATTCACCCAGCAAGGAAAGTGTACCTGTCACTGAGGCGCTCAACAGAGTGCTGGCTGAACCCATTCTGGCCGATCGCGACTTCCCTCCTTTCAACCGTGTGGCCATGGACGGCATCGCCATTCAGTTTGATCAATTTACCAAGGAACACAACTCTTTTGAAATCGAGGACATAGCTCCTGCAGGTGTTCCTCAAAAAACTCTAACTCATAAAACCAATTGCATGGAAGTGATGACAGGAGCACCACTTCCCTCTAATACTGATACCGTTATCCGGTACGAGGACCTGGAAATCAAAGACAAGAAAGCTTCCATTCTTATCTCCGAAATTAAAGCCCAGCAAAATGTGCATGGGCAGGGTCAGGATGCAAAAAAGAACCAAGTACTTTTAAAAGAAGGAACACAATTATCTCCATCGGAGATAGCCTTGATTGCCTCTGTGGGCAAGACCCATGTAATGGTGAGGTCTATTCCAAAAGCTGCAATCATTTCCACTGGAGATGAACTGGTTGATATTGGCGACACGCCAGAGGCCCATCAGATCAGAAGATCCAACAGTTATGCCCTTAAGGCTGGTTTAAAGTCGATGGGTTGTGAGGCTAATCTCTTCCACATTCGCGATGAGAAAGAGATTATAAAAAAGGAAATGACGGGCATACTCCAACAACACGATTTGATTATTCTATCCGGAGGTGTCTCCAAAGGAAAATTCGATTTCATTCCGGAAGTGCTTGAACAGTTAGGCGTAGAGAAACATTTCCATAAGGTGAAACAAAAGCCAGGCAAACCATTTTGGTTTGGCAGTGTGGATAACAAAACTGTTTTTGCTTTACCGGGTAATCCGGTTTCGACCTATATGTGCTATTATAAATACATAAAGCCTTGGCTTAGAAAAAGCTGGGGGTTATCTAGCCAGATTGAATATGCAGTACTCTCCACTGATTATCAATTCAACGGGGACCTCACCTATTTTCTACAGGTCAATATTGAGAATGAATTAGGAGCGCAAGTGGCTTACCCTGTCACAGGCGGTGGCTCAGGTGATTTTGCCAATCTCAAAGAGGTAAATGCCTTTATGGAATTACCTGAAGGGAAAACCACATTTCAAAAGGGAGAAGCTTATCCGGTATTCTTTTTTAGATCGAGGTGAAAATTGTAATTGCACCTGACAAATTCAAAGGATCACTCACCGCGAATGAAGTCTGCGACATTGTTCAAACCGAATTGTTGAACAATTTTCCACAGCTTGAAATAATCTCCATCCCTCTCGCTGATGGTGGAGAAGGGACTTGTGATTTGCTGAGCCAATTAAGTGAAGGAAGGAGAATTGAGATCGAAGCACTTGACCCACTTCACAGAAAAATAAAGTCGAGCTATGGAATTTCAGGTGATGGCCACACCGCTTTTATAGAAATGGCGTTGGCTTCCGGGCTTCAATTATTACATCCTGAAGAAAGAAATTGCACCATCACCTCCACTTACGGAACCGGGCAATTGATCAAACATGCGCTGGAAAAGGGAGTGAAAGAAATCGTAATGGGAATCGGAGGCAGCGCCACCAACGATGCAGGATTGGGTATGGCAAAAGCACTGGGTTATCGATTGTTCTCTTCTACTAATGAGGAGTTGAAAGGTATTGGTTCAGATCTTATCCAACTGAATAGCATCGACTCCTCACAAAGGCACCCTGGAATCAGCTACACTAAATTTATCACTTTATGTGATGTGAAAAATCCACTATACGGAAGGAACGGAGCAGCGCATGTCTTTGCTCAACAAAAAGGAGCTACGAATGATGAGACTGTGATGCTGGATGAAGGGCTGCAAAACTTTGCCGCTATAGCGGGTGATATAGATCTTAATTTTCCCGGAGCAGGAGCGGCTGGCGGGCTGGGAGCAGGAACGAAACTATTTCTTGGTGCTGAAATCCGCACCGGCATTGACTTTTTGATGAACTACGTGCAATTGGAAGAAAAAATAAAAGACGCTGATCTAGTTATTACAGGAGAAGGCAAGCTTGATCGTCAGACCTTATCAGGTAAGGTGGTGGACGGAGTGGCTTCATTAGCTCGTAAACACCACAAGAAGCTAATTGTAGTTGCTGGCTCTTGTAAACTCGACAAAGATCAAATCAACGAAATGGGTATAGCACAATTAATTACGCTTCAAGATCGAAATATATCCGAATCAGAGGCAATAGAAAAAGCT
The DNA here is from genome assembly GCA_049289315.1 of Cyclobacteriaceae bacterium. GTDB lineage: Bacteria > Bacteroidota > Bacteroidia > Cytophagales > Cyclobacteriaceae > ELB16-189. Next base: position 4,153 of record JBATLM010000036.1, on the reverse strand, counting down.
CCTGATCTTCTGAGAAAGAAAACCGCGAAAATTCAACTCTGAAAATGGTGATTTTCATTGACAACCCTTTGGGCAAAATATGCATTAGAAATGTATATTTTGGGTTAAATTTGAGCCCTCAAATTGAAATACACCCATGTTCGATAGTTTAAGTCTCAAGCTGGAAAAAGCCTTCCAAACCCTCAAAGGGCAAGGAAGAATCACCGAAATCAACGTTGCCAGCACCGTTAAAGAAATTAGAAAAGCATTAATTGATGCTGATGTTAACTATAAAGTAGCCAAAGAAGTCACTGACGACATCAAAACAAAGGCTATGGGCATGGATGTACTCACAGCCGTTTCCCCCAGTCAGCTGCTTGTAAAAGTGACCAACGATGAGCTCACAACCCTCATGGGGGGTGAGAGCGAGGATATTAAGTTAAGTGGCTCACCAGCTGTGGTTCTTATTGCTGGTCTTCAGGGATCTGGTAAAACCACCTTTTCAGGAAAATTGGCCAGTTATCTTAAACGTCAGGGAAAACAAGTGATGCTTGCAGCTTGTGACATCTACAGACCTGCCGCCATCGATCAATTAAAGGTACTGGGCGAGCAAATTGGCGTTGAAGTGTATGCTGAGCCTGACAATAAAGATGCTGTAAAGATTGCAAAAGCAGCAATTGATCACGCTAAGAAAAACAGCATCAGCGTGTTGATTGTGGATACCGCTGGACGTTTGGCGGTGGATGAGGCGATGATGAACGAGATTGCCGATTTGAAGAAAGCGCTCAATCCATCCGAAACGCTTTTTGTTGTGGATTCCATGACGGGTCAGGATGCAGTGAATACGGCCAAAACATTTAACGATCGCCTAGATTTCAACGGAGTGGTGTTAACCAAGTTGGATGGCGATACCCGTGGTGGTGCCGCTCTCTCCATTCGCAAAGTGGTAGACAAACCCATCAAGTTTATAAGTTCGGGTGAGAAAATGGAAGCCATTGACCGTTTCTACCCCGATCGTATGGCCGGCAGAATACTCGGCATGGGTGACGTGGTGGGTCTTGTTGAAAAGGCACAACAGAACTTTGATGAAGAGGAAGCTCAGCGCCTCAATAAAAAATTCAGAAAGAACCAATTCGATTTTAATGATTTCCTTTCTCAGTTAGAGCAGATCAAGAAAATGGGAGACATGAAAAGCCTGATGGGGATGATACCCGGTATGGGTAAAGCCCTAAAGGATGCCGATATCGATGACGACTCTTTCAAGCCTATAGAAGCCATCATCAGATCGATGACCAATGAAGAAAGATCAAATCCGGAGAAGATCAACCCAAGTAGAAAAAACAGAATTGCTAAAGGAAGTGGTAATAGTGTACAGCAGGTAAATCAATTGTTGAAGCAATTTGAACAAATGCGCAAAATGATGAAGACCATGAATAAGATGGGAGGAGGAAAAAGGGCGCTTTCAGCATTAAACCCATTTGGCAAGTAGGCGACATTCCAGATAATCAACTAAAGAAATTGAATAAAAAGAGGAACCTAGTGACCATTGCTCCCGTTTACTTAACTAGTTTACAGGTTATTCTATTAATCAATATGAAGTAAAAAGTGCCCGAATCAAGTAGGGCACTTTTTTTGCATTGCTAACTAAACACAAACCAAACTAAATAAATATGACTCGAATCAATGTAATTTTAATGCTAGTAGCTTTTGTTGCCACTACGGCTATGGCCCAAAAACCAATGGCAAGTCCTCCAGACAAAGCAGAAGGTAAAATTGATGGCATCTCAGTAGTGGTTGATTATCACCAACCATCAGCCAAAGGCAGAAAAATCATGGGAGGTCTTGTACCCTACGGAGAAGTTTGGAGAACTGGTGCAAATGCAACAACCTCAATTGAGTTTAGTGCTGATGCCAAAGTGGAAGGCAAGGCAATCGCTAAAGGCAAATATGCTTTGTTTACCATCCCCGGTGAAAATGAATGGACGATTGTTATCAATAAAGATATCAAATGGGGCTCCACCAGCTATAATGAGAAGGATGATGTTTTAAGAGTAAAAGTGAAATCTTCAAAAGCCGACAGCTTTGTAGAGACTTTCAACATTGCTGTAGAAGGAAGTAAAGTGGTGATGAAATGGGAGAACACCCAGGTAGCCTTCAACATTTCCAAATAACTCTAATCCGTTATTAGTTTTTTATAAAGCCCCACATTTGGGGCTTTATTTTTTCAAATTTTGAGCTATCCAGGCGATTCACTTTATTACCAACCTATTTTTCTGTATTTTCTATTTTATAATTTTAAACAACTTCTCTCTAGCTATATGCTCATTTTAGGACGATCAGACCGGGTTGATTTACCGGGGCTGGGGCTTACAGATATTCATGCCAAAATTGATACCGGAGCCTACACAAGCTCCCTTCACTGTGCCAGTGCAAAATTGGTAGATGGCAAACTTGAATTTGTTTTATTAGACGAAGAACATCCAGAATTTACCGGAATGAAGTTTACCTTTGATGAATACGATCAAAGAGAAATAAAAAACTCATCTGGTCAAGGTGAGATGAGGTTCATTATAAAAACAACCGTAAGAATCCATGGAAGAACATTTAGAACTCAGTTTTCTTTAAGTGACAGGGACAATTTAAAATTTCCAATCCTATTAGGAAGGCGAGTACTAAAAAACAGATTTCTCATTGATGTCTCAAAGCAGGATATCTCATTCGATAGCAAGGGAGTAACTCCAGATAAGTAACAACCAAGCCGAGGTTATAAGAAGCTCAAAACATTTATTATGAAGATTGCCATTTTATCAAGAAACCCAAAATTATACTCAACGATCAGGCTTGTTGAAGCTGCCAAAAAGAAAGGCCATGAAGCTATTGTGGTTGATCATTTGAAATGCATCATTGAACTTGAAAAGAAAAGCCCGAAAGTATATTATAACGGAGCTTACCTAGAAGGCATCGATGCGATTATACCTCGCATTGGTGCATCAGTCACTTTCTACGGCACTGCTGTGGTACGTCAGTTTGAAATGATGAAGGTATTCACAGCCATTGAATCCCAAGCTCTGGTCAGATCAAGAGATAAATTAAGAAGTCTACAAATATTAGCTAGAGCAGGTGTTGGTTTGCCCAAAACTGTATTTACCAATTATACCAAAGATGTTGATCACGTGATCGAATCGGTTGGAGGTGCTCCATTGGTTTTAAAACTATTAGAAGGAACACAGGGATTGGGCGTTGTATTGGCCGAGACACATAATGCTGCCAGTTCTATAATAGAAGCTTTCAATGGACTTAAAGCCAGAGTAATTGCTCAGCAATTCATTAAAGAATCAGGCGGAGCTGACATCAGAGCATTTGTAGTGGATGGCGTAGTGGTAGGGGCGATGAAACGGCAGGGAAAGGAAGGAGAATTCCGCTCCAATTTACACAGAGGAGGAAGCGCTTCCATAATAGAGCTGACGGACGAAGAAGAAAATACAGCCATAAAATCTGCAAGGGCAATGGGACTTGGGGTAGCTGGTGTGGATATGCTACAATCTTCTAAAGGGCCACTTGTTTTAGAAGTCAATTCATCGCCTGGACTGGAAGGTATTGAAGGCGCAACGAACAAAGACATAGCCAAAGAAATTATACGGTACGTTGAAAGGAATGTTTGATCGAATCATATTAAAAATAAAATAGATATCGATTCATATCTTATTTCAAAACTCGCTCAATAATTTTACGACTTTCAAGCTATACATATGTACATTAGTTATAACCTGGGTAAATCATGAAGGTGGTAAAAATAGCAGGCCAGGAAATTAAACCTGGTGAGTCAAAAGAAATCAATATTAAAATTGCCCGGCTTCCCTCCCACACTCAAATAGATACACCCATATTCGCTCATCGGGCCTTAGAGGATGGACCTGTCTTAGCATTAATGGCCGGCATGCATGGGGATGAAATAAATGGAGTAGAAATCGTAAGGAGAATATTGGATAGTGACTTGAACAGGGCCAAGAGGGGTACTGTGGTGTGTATGCCTATTGTCAACGTGTATGGTTTTTTGAACTACTCCCGAGAGGTTCCTGATGGTAAAGACATCAACCGCTCATTTCCCGGAAACAAAACAGGGTCATTGGCCAGCAGGGTTGCCTACCACCTTATGAGAGAGGTTATTCCTTAT
>JBATLM010000035.1:0-5370 GCA_049289315.1 Cyclobacteriaceae bacterium | reverse complement strand
GTCTAGTACGGGCTTTGGTTTTATAAAGGCAGGTAATGGAGGATTATTATCAAATTCTTGGTATAGGTCCACGGGCAACACAGTTGGAAGTGAGGCGTTCGTTTCGAAAGCTCGCAGTACTGTATCATCCTGACAAAAATAAGACTGAAGCTGGAGAGGAACGATTTAAGGAAATAAATCGAGCCTACGGTATTCTCAATAATCCTGAAAAGAGAGCGTTGTATGATCTTTCTCTGTTACAAGGATATACCCTACCAACGGCTCCACAATCAACACACAGAGACCCTGCATACAGGAGAAGGCGAACAGCCCCGTATGGGCAAAGAGAGGCACAACCAAGTGTTAAGGATCTTATGGCTGAGTATTTGCCCAAATTCAGGTGGGTATGTTATATAGCATTGACCATTACCATTGCTATGGGAATAGACTATTCATTACCATTTAATAGTATTAGTGAAGATATCGCTGAGATCAATAGAATTTATAGAAAAGGAAGGGGAGGGGGATTGATGTATGACCATGATGAGTTGGTAACAAAGAATGGGACCATTGTTCGTTTAAGAGATAGTGAAGTGGACTATTTTAAAACGGTGGATCATATCAGTATTCAAAAAACGCTTTTATTCAAAAAAAATGTAACAATATCAATTCCATCAGGAAAGTATAACATACGAGTGGCGGCTATCTATGGAAATTTATTTTTTGTTCCTGTTATTCTTTTTATTTCAGCGTTGCTTGGAGCCACAATCAGAAACAGTGTGGAGCTGCCTTTTAACCTTTCCATTGTTTCTTTTGTACTTTTAATTATTGTTACATTTTTATTGACCAGATAAGATGAGTAAAAAGAAATCAAACAATTGGAAGGACAGAGAGGGTGTAGTGTATTCGACTAATCAAGACTTCGGGTATTCCACTGGAGATTTGGATGAGAGTGAAACGCTAGCTCCGACTCAACAGAATTTGAAAGTGATGCTGGATAAAAGCGGAAGAGCAGGAAAACAAGTGACTTTAGTTAAAGGTTTTGTGGGAACGCCAACGGATTTGGATTCACTCACAAAGTTGTTGAAGACCAAATGTGGTGTGGGTGGTTCTGCGAAAGAAGGGGAAATATTAATTCAGGGAGATGTACGAGAGAAAGTACTTGCATTGCTTGCCAAAGAAGGTTACAAAGCAAAAAAAAGTGGATAAGAAAAGGCTGCCCCAAAAATTCGAGGCAGCATTTATATTTAAAAGGATTATTTTCCTTCTTTAACTTTCTTTAATTCATCTTGATAAACATTCAAAAAGGGTTTTTGATTCTCAGGAATGTTCTTTATCGCTAACTCCCAATACTTGGCAGCATTCTTTTTATCGCCAACGGCAGTGTATCCTCTGGCTAGCCCCACATTTGGAGTAAACTTATCCTCTGGATGTAATTTTTGGTTGGTTTTAAATACCTCTAGTGCTTTGTCATTTTTTCCGGCACCTATAAGTGTGCGTCCATAGCCATGAATTTGCCCTACGCTGGCTGTAGGGTGATTGATTGCCTTGGTCATTACTGATTCGGCTTCAGCGCCTTTGTTCATAGCGTTCAATACATTGGCCTTGGTCTGTAACGTGAAAAAGTTTTCTTGCCCTACAAATGCGCCACTAATGGCTGCATCTGCCCATGTCAGTGCTTCTTCAAGGTTTACCTTATTGGTAGCGCAAAAATTTGCTGCTGATGCATAATTTTGAAATGTGAATCCAGAAGATCCCCGTAGCTCGTCACGCAAAGAAGCTACATAAATATCATTGACGTTAGGCACTTCAATGGTTATAGGTGCCTTCTTATTCTCCCATTTCAAATAGGCTACGGCTGAATTGGGTTGTCGGTCTTCAAACCCGTAGCTAAGATACTCAGTGTATTCACTTTCCGTTGGAGTTGATTGTGCGCGAGCAGCATCTTCCTTCGCATCATAAAAAAAACTACCCCAACTTGTTGAGTTGTTGGAGAGGATATATGTCCATGGTGCATCTTTTTCTACAATAAGATGTAAGCCGTAGGTGCCCCCTTTTACATCTTTGCCTCCGAATTTTACATTATGTGAAAATGTGATGATGGTGTTTTCGTTGGCGCCAGCTCTCCATGGCGCTGACGCAGAGGTGCCAAAGCCTAAATTGTTAAGGCCATAGGGCACAAGTTCACCCCAAATATGACCTTTTCTGTCAGTCCCATCTGGGGCATGTACTTTCGGGCTGCTGTAATTGATCGTGATTTTAACTGGGCCAATCCACTGACTCACTTCCGCTTTTTGGTTACCACCGCTGGCGGGTAGCGTTACGCCTTGTGCAAACAGAGTCGTTGAGATGAACCCTGCTAGAATGATTGTAAATAATTGTTTCATGACTAGGGTTGGTTGTGTTGATACTTATAGATTACATTTTCTTAAACGTAATCCCTCTATAAAGTTACTAACCCGATAAGTGGTATTTTATTAGTGCGATTTTAAATGGAATCGTTGTCACCTAAAGTGATGACTCTTAGTGAAGATGGGTTTATTCGAATGTCGAACGATGAGGTAGCTGCGGCTGTTTCGCCATCAATATGAAAAGGTATTTCTTTGACAGTTGTAATTTTAATTTTCTTTGCTTGTGCAATGCGAACCTGTTTAGATTGGGTAATTGTTTTGTTAAAAAGTTTTCTAGCAAATTGTAATCCCTGAACTGTGTTCATTTTATTTATCATGCACACATCAATCAATTGATCGCAAAGTGAGGCGGTGGGGGCGATGAAGGCATTGTTTCCAAATTGAGAAGAGTTGGCAAATGATACACTGAATAAATTTTCTTTAGTGGTTACTCCATCGAGTACCACCTGACATTCAAAAGCTTCAAACTTATTGAATTGACTTATAACAAGTTTTCCGTATGTGAATAAGCCTCTGTTTCCGTCTCTTGCAAACATTCCTGCCACATGCCCATCAAATCCAATACCCGATACATTAACCGATAGATGATCATTAATGCTGATAGTGTCAATTTCGATAGTTTTCTTCATATCGAGGAGTTGCAATGCCTTATCAATAGAAAGTGGAATTCTTAAATGCCTCGCAAGTCCATTTCCTGAACCTTTTGGTATTATACCTAGCGCTACGGAAGAGTGTAGTAGTCCTTGCGCTACTTCATTCATGGTGCCGTCACCACCCACGGCAAAAACCATTTTGAAATTATTATCTACGGCCATCCTAGCCAATGTAGTTGCATGACCTGGTTCACGAGTGAACTCAATTGAGCCTTCAAGGTTTTTTTTATTGCATTGTGCCAATATCTTTCCTTCCAATGCAGAGCTGTATCCTGTGCCTGAGTATCTATTGATGATGAATAATACCTTGTTATCGCTCATTGGAAATGCAAAAAAGAGTGGTTAAGTTAACAATTGCAATAGACAGTAACTATGAATCATTTTGTGCCAAGGAAAATTAAGTTCAAAGCTTGGAATCGAGAAGCCAAATTGTTGATGCGCTTGAATAGTATTGATTGCAATAAAGGTGAGTTGTTTCGAAGAGATCATGTCTTACTTCAATTCACCGGCTTGTTGGATAAGGAGGAGGAGGAGATTTATGACATGGATATCCTCTTGATTTATTCAGAAAAGTATCTAGTTTTTTGGAATGCTGAACAAAATGGATGGTACTTTTCAGTGCTCGATAAGCCTGAAGAGGCAACTCCTTTTTTAAAGGCTAACGCCAGTTCAATGAAAAGATTGGGGAGTTATTTTGAGCTACAAACTTAGGATATGTCCTAAATTTTAGACTCAATATACTTTACGGCCTGGCTGATAGTTTGCATTTTTTCAGCATCATCATCCGGGATTTTGATATCGAATGTTTGCTCGAAATCCATCACTAATTCAGCGTAGTCCAGAGAATCAATACCAAGGTCTTTTACGAAGTTGGCGTCTGGGGTCAATTCTGATTCCGGGATTCCTAGTTTTTCTATTAAAATCGCAGTGACTTTTTTCTGAATATCAGGCATAATGGGCTAATTATCAGCCGTAAATCTAGAAAATATTAGTGGATTTTCGAGGATTTAGAACCGTAGTATAAATTCTGTCCCTTCTCCTAATTTTGACTTGACTGTTATTCGACCTTCATGTTGCCTCATGATCTGTTTAGACAAGCTCAGCCCGATTCCAGATCCAGTCTTCTTAGTCGAGTAGAAGGGAACGAAAATACGCTCAAGTGCTTCAGGATCTATTCCGTCACCATTATCGCTTACAGAAACAATAGGTCTTGTTTTTTCGTCTAGGTACGCCTTGAGTTGAATGCTTTTTTCTTTTTGTTCTGAGAAAGATTGCATAGCATTTTTCACCAAGTTGATGATTACTTGCTCGATCATACTTTTATCAGCACTTATAATCAGATCTTCCGGTTCAATACTTATAGTAATTTTTATTTTGTTATCACTCAATTCCTTTTTCTGAAGTACAGCCATTTCTTCTAAGAGTTTCTTGACTGTAACTGGTGCAAGATTAGGTTGCGGTCTTTGTGAAAGGTTTTTGAATTCTCTAACGAAATGAATTAGTCCTTGACTCCGTTTACTAATGGTCTGGATAGATAAGTGCATATCTTCCATTTCTTCCTTGTTAAATGTTGCTGTTGGTTGATTCATTTTACTCTTGATGTCATCCTCAACCACACCAGCTAAAGAAGATATAGGAGTAACTGAGTTCATGATCTCATGGGTGAGTACCCTTACTAGGTTTTGCCAAGCTTCCATTTCCTTTTCATCCAGTTCGCTTTGGATGTTATTCATGGAGATTAATTTTATCACTTCCCCTTTCAAGGTCAGTTCAATAGCATAAATCGATATTTGAATAGTTTCATCAGCCAGTACAAGCCGTGCCAATTCACGTCCGCCAGTTTTTAACTTAAGGAATGCTTCTACCAGTACGTCACTTACAGGTCTTAGGTCGTCAATGTGTTTAGCGTGATTTACTCGCAATAATTTTTTGGCGGCTGTATTCATTATTTGAATTGACCCATCTTTCTTAAAAGTGAGAAGGCCAATACCTACGTGCTGAACAATGTTTTTGAAGAATTGGTATTCAGAATCTTTTTCACTCCTGGAGGTTTTTAGTTTGGTAATAGCCTCATTCAACTCATCGTGCAGGCGCTGAACTGCAGGATCATTACTGTCTGTTTTGAATGAAGAAGACAGGTCATCAAAACGAATGGCATCCAAGAAAGAAGCAATATTCTCATTTGATTCTTCAAATTCTTTGATGAGATGGGATATTTGAAATAGGGTTGCGCCTGCTAATGCTAGAATAATAATAATATTGAATGAATCGGCCACAGCATAGGCCATGGCAAAAACAGTAGCTACCAGAATGGCAATACGTGTGGC
>JBATLM010000034.1:0-6370 GCA_049289315.1 Cyclobacteriaceae bacterium | reverse complement strand
GGTCTGGGGACTTTTATTAGGGTTAGTTTACTATGCGTTCACAAAGAACAAGCAAGGCTCCCTGCTGCTTGGTGTATTGGTTTTAAGCCATTGGGTGTTGGACTTTATTACCCATCGTCCCGACTTGCCGCTCACTCCCTTTAGTGAAGTTAAAGTGGGGCTTGGATTATGGAATCATTCTGCATTGGCCATCACCATAGAGTTTGGATTGTTTCTACTTGGAACAGTTTTTTACTATCGCTCAGCTCAACCTCAGAGAAAGGTAGCTTTTTGGCTATTGATTGGGTTCTTTGTTGTTATCCATGTAATGAACATCATTGGTCCGCCCCCACCCAGTGTGCAAGCGGTAGCCTGGTCTGCCAACCTGATGTGGCTCTTTGTGATTTGGGCATGGTGGATAGAGAAGGAGTAGTTTGGAATTGAAGCGCACTTGCAACATTGTTTTTTGTATCTTTAAGTATGATTACAAAGGAGAAATTGATTCATGCTATAAATCGATTACCTGAAGGGTTCTCTATTGATGACGTTCTGGATGAACTTTTATTGATCCAAAAAATTGACAATGGTCTAGAACAATCTAAAAGTGATAATGTCATCTCGGATGCTGATCTAGATAAAGAGTTGCCTGAATGGTTAAACTGAATTGGACACCTCAGTCTAAGAATGATTTAATAGCAATAGCAGAGTTTATTGCTCAAGATTCCAAAAAATATGCTAGACTTCAGATTCATCGCATAAGAGCAAGAGCTAGGCAGATAATCACACACCCGCAATCCGGTAGGATTGTTCCCGAAATGGAAGATCCTTCAATTCGGGAATTAATTTTAGGAAACTATAGGATAATATATTACATATCTTCACCTGAACGCGTAGACATTTTAACGATACATCATTCTGCAAAAGTTCTAAAGCTTTAATAGTGTGGTAGCTACCTTTACATAAACCAATCCTGAACCATTCTTCCCTTCATTTGTTATTATTGAATAGCAAAACTGTCGGAAACAGGACATAAACCCCTCTTTCAACAGCATATAACATCCGGATTGGTGAGCTGATACGTATATACAATCAAAAAGAACCTAACACTACACGATGAGAAAGACCAATTATATCTACCTCCTACTCATGACGCTGGCTTTGGGTGCCTGTGCTCAGAACAAACAACAAAAACACGAGAACGACTTCCCTATGAAAAAGACCGAACAAGAATGGAAAGCGGAACTGACCGCTGAACAATACAACATCTTAAGAGAGAAAGGAACGGAGCGGGCCTTTACGGGTGCCCTTTGGGACAACCATGAAAAAGGCAAGTACTATTGCGCTGCTTGTAACCAGGAATTATTTGCATCAGAAACCAAGTTTGAATCTGGTTCAGGATGGCCCAGCTTTTACCAACCTGTAAAAGAAGAGGCTGTAGTGGTTGGCAAGGATACAAGCTATGGTATGGTGCGCGATGAGGTGGTTTGCAGCAATTGCGGTGGACACTTGGGGCACGTATTTCCTGATGGTCCGAAACCAACAGGCCTGAGGTATTGCATGAATTCGGCATCGATGACATTCAAGAAGTAGGCAAGTAAAGTAAGCAGTTTAAAAATAAGTAGAGGCCGTTGACTATTATCAACGGCCTTTTTTGTTATCTTTTCTGTAAATACTGTTACCCATGTGCAGACTAATGGCCTACAAAGGCACTCCCATCATTGCGGATAAGTTGCTCTATCAGCCTAAGAACTCCCTCATCAGACAAAGTACCAACGCCAAGGAAATAGAAGAACCGCTCAATGGAGATGGTTTCGGTATCGGGTGGTACGTACCTGAGGTCAACAACGAGCCAGTCAATTTTGTATCAGTGCACCCGGCATGGAACAGTCGCAACCTGCGCAACCTCGCTCCCAAGATCAAAACGACTTGTATGATCGCCCATGTGCGTGCTGCCAGCGTAGGAGAAGTATCAGAATCGAATTGTCATCCTTTTCAGCACAAGCAATTACTGATGGCACACAATGGAGGACTTGAAAACTTCTCTCTCATTAAAAGGAAATTAAGAGAGCCATTGAATGACGAGTTGTATAACTGGATAAAAGGCCAGACCGATTCAGAGCATCTCTTTGCTTATATGTTGAATTATCTCTACACCAACCATAAAGTAATCAATGGAGATGCCGTTGCCGATGCTTTCAATTATACGTACGACAGAGTAAAGGTGTTGATGAAACAAGTAGGTATTGATCAGCCTGCGTATCTCAACATGGCTGTAACCAATGGAGAGTTCATTGTAGCTACACGGTTTGTCTCGGATTCATCGCTGGAGCCGCTTACCCTCTACCACTCGGAAGGTAGCCGCTATGTAGTGGAAGATGGCATCACGAGACTGGAAGCTCCTAAGGATGATGACAATGCCGTATTGGTGGTATCTGAGAAGCTTACAGAAGGCAATCAATGGACGATGATCCCAAAGAATCATTTAGTGATTGTAGAGCCAAGTTTGAATGTTAGGATACAACCTATTTCAGCATAAATTTTAGTAGTTTCGAGGCAAATTTTAGCCTGTGAAATACGATGTCGTAGTTATTGGAGGAGGAATTGTAGGCCTAGCTACAGCACTTCAATTGCAAAACGCTATACCTGATATTAAACTGCTTCTTCTCGAAAAGGAGAACGCACTCGCCCTTCACCAAACCGGTAATAACAGCGGTGTAATTCACTCGGGTATCTATTACAAGCCCGGAAGCCTTAAAGCCACCAACTGTATACGTGGTTATCATCAGTTGATTGAATTTTGTCAGCTCAATGCCATCCCTTACGAGTTGTGCGGAAAAATCATCGTAGCTACCAGTCAGGAAGAAATTCCATTGTTGGATAATTTGTTTACCCGTGGTCAACAGAATGGTCTTACCGATTTAAAAAAGATCAACAAAGAAGAATTAAAAGAATACGAACCCCATGTCAATGGCATAGCGGGTGTGGTGGTTCCACAAACCGGCATTGTAGATTATAAGTTGGTCGCCAAAAAATATGGAGAGCTCATTCAAACCAAAGGAGGCGAAATACGATTAGGCGAAAGAGTCATTGAAATTCAGGAAAACGAAAGTGTGAGTGTGGTTGTCTCACAGAAGGAAAGTTATACCACCAAACTAGTCATTAACTGTTGTGGTCTTTATTCCGATAAGGTGGCAAGACTGACTACTCCTGATCTTGATCTTAAGATCATACCATTTAGAGGGGAGTATTTCAAACTAAAAAAAGAGAAAGAATACTTAGTAAAGAACCTAATCTACCCTGTACCCGATCCAAGTTTCCCTTTTCTCGGTGTGCACTTTACCCGTATGGCTGGTGGAGGCATTGAAGCGGGACCCAATGCAGTGTTGGCCTTCAGGCGTGAGGGCTATAAGAAGAGTCAGATCAACCTGGGAGAGTTGGCCGAATCACTCGCATGGCCAGGCTTTCAAAAGGTAGCATTCAAATACTGGAAGACGGGAATGGGAGAAATGTACCGTTCCTTTTCTAAAGCAGCATTTGTAAAAGCCTTACAAAAACTAATACCTGAAATTCAGAAGGACGACCTTGTAGATGGAGGAGCTGGAGTACGTGCACAAGCCTGTGATAGAAAGGGAGGCCTTATGGATGACTTTATGATTGTAGAGAAGAAGCATGTGATCAACGTTTGCAATGCCCCCTCACCTGCTGCCACTTCATCGTTGGCTATTGGAGAAACCATTGCAAAACTGGCAACCAAACGGTTTTAACTGCTCTTAATAGCAGTGACTTCGATCTCCAACAAGTGCTCGGGGTCGATGAGTTTACTGATCTCCACCATAGAGGTTACTGGTTTTATGGTATGAAAGAACTCACCATGTGCCTTCCCTATTTCTTCCCACTTGCTGATGTCCGTTACAAACATTCTTGTGCGTACCACATCCCTCATTTCAAATCCGGCTTTGGCCAATACCTTTTCAATCTTTTGAAGGATAAACTGAGCTTGTAGGTAATGATCTCCTTTACCTATCAACTTTCCGTTCTCATCTACAGCAACGGTCCCTGATATCTCTATTTGATTTCCAACTTGCACCGCCCGACTATAGCCAACAATATCTTCCCATTTGGCACCTGAAGCGTAATTAATTCGTTTATCCATTAGTATAGTTATTTAGCAATTAAACAAGTATCGTAAATTGGAGAGAATTAGCCATGAGCAGCACCAACGATTTTAGTAAAAAGGAACTGGAGCGATACAGTCGTCATTTTGTGCTACCACAATTTGGTATTGAAGGGCAGCAAAAATTGAAAGCGGCATCTGTAATTGTGATTGGGGCCGGTGGATTGGGTTGTCCCGTATTGCAGTATCTGGCTGCTGCCGGAGTGGGAACCATTGGTATATTGGATTTTGACAAAGTGGGTGAATCCAACCTACAACGGCAAGTGTTGTATGGTACGGATGACATTGGTAAACCTAAGGCAGAACAAGCTGCTTCAAAATTGAAAGCACTCAATCCGCATATTTCTATTCAGGTGATCAATAGTAGAATTGACTCCTCCAATGCATTGGAATTACTCCAACCTTTTGACGTTACCGTGGACTGTACCGATAACTTCCCTACCCGTTATTTACTCAATGACGCGGCAGTACTATTGGATAAACCTCTTGTATACGGATCCATCTTTAGGTACGAGGGGCAAGTTGCAGTTTTTAACTTAAATCAAAGTGCCAACTATCGCGATCTTTATCCAGTTCCTCCTTCACCAGGCTCGGTGCCTAATTGCGAGGAAGGTGGTGTTCTTGGTGTATTACCAGGTATTATCGGTTGCCTGCAGGCCAATGAAGTCTTGAAAATAATTGTTGGCATTGGAGAACCCCTTACTAATAAGGTACTCCTGATGGATACACTAAATATGGACACCAATGTGATTAAATTTCCGAGCAGGAATGAACGGAATTCAATAAAAAAACTAATAGATTACGACTCGTTTTGTGGTATCAATAAGACAACTATAGCAATGGATATGAAAGAGGTAACAGTCAGCGAATTGAAAGCCTTAAAAGACAATGGGGAGGCGTTTCAATTGATTGATGTACGTGAAGAATATGAGCGTGAAATCTGCAGTATAGATGGAGAATCTATTCCTATCGGAGAAATAGCCCAGAGCATTGATAAAATTAGTAAGGATAAAAAGGTGGTTATTCATTGCCGCAGCGGATCAAGAAGTGGTAACACCATCAAGTGGTTGGAGAGGAATCACGACTTTGATAATCTTTACAACCTTAAGGGGGGCATTCTTGCCTGGGCCGATGAGATTGACACATCTCTGACGAAGTATTAATCTCTGATCAAATTAGACTTCACGCAAGCATAAGCGGTGAGTCTCATAATCAAAAGACTTTATTTGTCACTTCAGTTCTTTTTTCCATATCAGGCTTCCAACGATTAACGAGAGGATACTCGCTATGGTAGCGGGAACTAAGCTGGGTATTTCCAAAGGATAAACCCACTTGAAAAATAACCATGCTGAAAGTCCTATCACCATGGCCAGCACCGCCCCTGCACTGCTTGTCTTTTTCCAGTACATACCAAAGGTAAGTGGCGCGAAAAGTGAGACCAAACTAAGTATAGAGGATTCTGCCACCAGCTCATAAATGTTTTCGCGCATACATGCCATTACGGTGGCTATTGCAGCAAAGAATATGATTGAAATTCTGGTGACATAAAGTAGTTGTTTATCCGACAGTTTGTTCTTCATCAGCGGCTTCACGAGGTTCTCTGAAAATATAGCAGCTGGTGCTAGCATAGCAGAACTGGTGGTACTCATAATGGCTGATAGAAGAGATCCAAAAAACAATATTTGAATAGGCATAGATGTATGCATCAACACCATGTTGGGCAATGCTAATTGGGCATCTCCATCCAGTTGCCCGGCATACAGGTATTTGGTACACAAACTAATAAACAGAGGAAGCATGGCAATGGTAAGGTATAAGCCTGCGGCAATGAAACACGAACGCACTGCTATCTTTACTGAACCTGAAGACATTACTCGCTGAAATACATCCTGTGAAGGAATAGATCCGAGACCAAGCACTGACCATGCGGCTATGTATGTTGTTATTTCTTTTATATCCCATGAGGGAACAAATTTGTAATTACGAGGATGCACTTCACTCAACACAGTGGTAACCCCTCCTGCCTTTTCGGCTAATACGTAGGCAAGCACCAACAACCCAACTACTATAAGGATACTTTGTATAAAGTCGGTAATAGAAATGGCCCACATACCACCTATGAATGTATAAAAAGTGACAACAATAGAACTGATCACTACCCCTTGCCATACTTCAATACCTGCAACTACATTTAGTATCAAACCCATAGCTACCAAC
>JBATLM010000033.1:0-5904 GCA_049289315.1 Cyclobacteriaceae bacterium | reverse complement strand
AACACTTAGACAGATGAAGTTTTTCATAATGCGTTTATAGGGTCGGTAGATAGTTGCTCAGTATGATGAGCAAAATACCGATTATGTTCCTCCTTTCAAATTCAGAAAGCCCAAGGAAATGGTTGTACTTGCTGGGTGAAGTAGATAGCATAAAGTTTATTCATTGCCTGGTACAGCATCTTTTATCTTCTTAATGGCATTGGCTACTTTTTCGTTGGATGTTGCAATATTCATTCTCATAAATAAGGCGCCTTCACGTCCAAACCAATGACCTGCGTTAAGGCCAATTCCAGTGCTTTCTGTTATATGGCTGAACATCTCCTTAGTGTCTTTATAAACATTTCTAAAGTCCAGCCAAACTTGATAGGTTCCTTCTGGTTTTATAAGTTCAATTTTTGAGTTTTTCAACTCTACTTCTATCGTTCTTACATTCTCCTCAATCGTTGCTATGCACTCTTTCAACCACGATTGCCCCTGGCCATAGGCAGCTTCCAATGCAACCCGTGTTAAAGCATTTGTTCTTCCTAAATTATATTTCTTGAAAGTTTTAGCAACAGATTTTCTTATATTTTCGTTTGGAATAATTGCCATGGAGTCGGCAATTCCACATAGATTAAAAGTCTTGGCTTCTGAGGTGCAAACAACAATTCTGTCATAATCATCGATGAATTGTAGTGCAGAAGTAAATTGATTGCCGAACAGAATAATGTCCTTATGTATTTCGTCTGAAATTAACAGTAAGTCATTCTCTTTACAGATGTTAACCACTCTGCTTAACTCTTCTTGAGTCCAGACCCTACCCACCGGGTTGTGAGGGTTACAAATAATTAGAGCTTTGTTATTTTCTAATTTTGCCTTTTCTTCTAAGTCTTCAAAGTCAATCCGGTATTGCTTTTCAGTTAGTTGTAAAGGATTTTTTACTATTCTCCGATTCGTGGTGTGTATCACATCACGGAATTCCATAAATACAGGTGGCTGCGATATGATTCCGTCACCCTCTGATGTAAAATTTTCAATGGCAACAGTAATCGTAGTGGTGATACTTGGACTATAAATTGTATGATCTTTTGCTAAATCAATTCCATAATGAGTATGATACCATTTTTGTTGAGCGGTAAAGAAAGAGTTGGGTTTATATTCATACCCAAAACCTGAATTCGAAATCCGCTCTATTAACGATTCCTGAATTGGTTTTGCAATCTGAAATTCCATATCGGCAACCCAAAAAGGTTGGATATCAGTTTTGCCAAATAAAGATTCCAAAGTTTTTGGATTTGATTTGGTCAATGGTAATTTCCCTAATTGATCATCGAGTTTCATTGTCGTGGTTAGGTGCTGACTAAGGCTTATGCATGTGGTATATGCTGCCCCACATAAGTCACCCCAAAGTAGGGCTTTTTGTGTTTGCTTTCAAGGTGAGGCAGGTGCACTTTGGTCCGGTACAAGGTGTCATCACCACCGGTGCCTACTCCTCTTTACAACGGTACGAGGTATCCTTTACTACCCTACGAGGTTACCTTTACCTGGGTGCTCACTCACCTCTTCACCCCTACGAGGTAACTTTTACTAAGGTGCTCACTCACCTTTTAACCCCTACGAGGTATCCTCTACTAACCTACGAGGTGTCAATAGCAGTTGATTGCTATCTTGCCTTAGTCTTTCCTGAGCCAATATTGAGTTCTTCCCAAAATAGAGAACCCAATAAAACCTCTTACTTTAAGTTCTTTATCATTTATGAGTTTTAAATAACACTTATAAGTCTCTCCCGTTTCTGGATCTAGAATACTTCCTCCATCAAAACCATCACCATTCATTTCCATGTTTTCAATGATTACTAGGCCAATTATTGGATTGTTCTTTTTGTCTCCCTTACACACTTCACAAATTGCATCTTCTTCACCAACAAAGTTCTCGGCTATTCTGGCAAAATAGGTATCGCTTGTTTTGTAAATTTCAACAACAGCTTTTTCCTTATTAGTTTCATCATCAAAGGTTATCCATTGTCCAATTATACCTTGACCATGTACAGCATGGTTTAAAACCATTAGTGCAAATAAAACTATAAGCCTAATCAGTTTCGGTTGTTTTTCCATTCGCTCTTTAAATAGATGATGGCTTCTATCAAGGCTTGCTTTGATGATTTCGGATTGAAATCTATTTCATTTTTTGATTGAGTAATATCGTAGTCTTGTTTTAAGCCATAAAGCATATCTATATAGTGTCTTTGCAATTGGGGCTCTTTCCCTGATATTTTACTGGCCAATTCCATGAGGCCAGCTACAGAATACAATAAACACTTCGGTACTTTTTTAGGGATTCTTAATTTCAGCTCCGGGAATTCTTCAGCTGCAATTTTTACACTTTCCTGCATTGACGTGTGTTTTTCATTGGCCAAAATATAACGCGCGCCATTGTTACCCTTTAGCATGGCATTGTAAGTGCCTGTGGCTACATCCTTTACATCAATCCAATTGAGTGTTATGTTTGTATCAACTGGGATTTCGCCATTGATTATCTGATAGACCAAATTGTTAGAATAACTTAATTGAAGTGCCTCACTTCCAATCATTGCAGAAGGCAAGACCAAAACAGTTCTGATTCCGTATTTCTTTCCAAGCGCCAAAGCGAGCTTGTCCGAATCATTTTTGGAATTGTAATACCAATTGCGCCTGTCTTTATTGTAACCATTATCAACATGGGCTGGTAATTTTGTAAAATCCAATGACGCTACAGAGCTTACAAAAACGATGTTTTTGATACCACATTCCCTGGCCACATCAAATACATTTTGAGTCCCTTGTACATTGTTGTCGTAGATTTCAACTTTTGGATTCTTAGCCCACATACTGAAATTGGCTCCAACAGCATATAAGTGAGTAACGTTTGTGAATGCTTTTTTAAGGGATGCTCGGTCTGTAATGTCAGCATGAACCACTTCGCAATCCAACCCTTCAAAAGGTTGTTGGTTGTTTAAGTTTCTTACCGCGGCCCTTACGTGAAGGTTTTTGGAAAGCAGTAACCTGACTAAATTGTTACCCAGGTGCCCGTTGGCTCCCGTTACTAGTGATATTTCTTTGCTCATTTCTGTAGTTTATTGTGAGCAAACTTCAATAGTTTTTAGGCTACCATAAATAACATTTGTTAGAAAGTGACTTGCTTGCGAATGCGGCTTAATGATTGTGCTTCCATTCCTAAAAATGAGGCAATGTTTTCAATAGATACATGGAGGGCTAGATTGGGAGTTGTTTCAATGAATTTAAGATACCGTTCTTTAGCTGAAAGCAATTGAAAGTCTCTCACCCTTTCCATTTTACAACTCAAATGTTCATTGATGATAGTCTCGATGAGCGCGGCCCACTTGCTGGAATGCGCTCTTAAAAGGTCTAAATCTGGTTTAGTGATTTTAAGGAGTTTACAATCCGTTACCGTTTCAAAATAATCCGGTGAAGGCGTTTCGTTCATAAAACTGTCTATTGAGGTGAAAAAATTCTGCTCATCAACAAGATGTTCAATGATAATTTTTCCATTCACATTTTGGTATCCCTTTACAATTCCGCTGCTCAAAAAATAAATGTATCGTTCTGTTTTCCCTGCTTCCAACAGGTGGGTTTGAGCGTCAACTTCTACAGCAATGAAATGCTTTTCTATTACACCTATTTCCTCTGGCGTTAAATCAATTCTTGATTGTATATGTTTTAATAAATTCTCCATTCATTGGTTTTAGTGACATGGCCCTCTGCTCCCTCGCGCAATCCACCCCCAAAGTAGGGCTTTTTGGGTTCATCGGGACACACGAACAGATGAGATTTGTTTATTCTTTAAGAATTTTTCTTAATCCAGATAATGTTCGGAAAGGTAGTTCAGCTATTGAATTGTTGGCCAGCCATAGCGGAATATTATCTCCGGGTTCGGAGTGGAATTCATAGATTAATTCTGTTTTCTCACCCATGGGCTGTAATAGAATGTACCCTTCTGCTTTTCGCATCCTCACTATTCCTTTCTTTTCTGGCACATAATCAGGAAGTCCTTCCAGCGCTATTTTTACCGCTCCGTTGATAGATTCATTTATAGACATACGGTAAACCATATCTCTATTACTATAAGGCCATGGAAATATAGTTTCAACATAATTGTATTGCACATCAAGCTCTTGTTTTAGGAGTTCCGATGCTTTTGTATAGCCATACCATGGGAATAATCATCTGCATTTTTCAGTATTTCTACTATTTTATCCGTTGATGCATGAACGGTCATAACCGCCTTAAAAGATTTGAAATCTGAATCTTCTTGTGCTTTCGTATAAACAATAATACCTTCCTTGTCCTTGTCAATTTTCCATTCGTTTTGAGCATAAACTGCCATTGACAAGCCACCGAGTACACTTATCAACAAGGTCCTCATCTTAACTTTCAAGATTTCTATTGATTAGAGTATACTTTCTTTTGTTTGATACATCCTTAAGAAGTAATACACGAAAAGGATTGAAAAAATAAAATCACCAACGATAACGATAAATACAACAGGTCCGGCAAGCCCAGCCAGGTAAAACTTTAGTAACGAAACGGCAAAACCAACTTTACCAATTCCGCCAACTATTACAATTCCTGTATGTTTCAATGGATTGTACGCGACTATGGAATAGCCTATAAAATAGACAAGAGTCGTGCCCCATGCCCCTTGGTATATGGCATAGTAAAGTGGGTCTACCAACTCCCTGTTGAAAAAGCCAGCGAAGGTGAAAGCCGTGTTGAAATAACCAAAAATTGCTCCTATCAAATTCCAAACGGCTGAAATGATAAATATGGCTTTGAAAAAATTGAGTTCTTTGCTTTGCATTACAAAATCGATTTAGATTGAATAGCAAATTAAGCGCATACAAATCGGACCTGCATTTACATATGTAAAGAAATGAAGCGATTATTGTTTTGAACCGGCAAGCTGATTGCGTATTCTGCTTAATTGTGTGGCCGAAACGCCTAAATAGGATGCAATATGAAACTGAGCAATGAGTTGCTCCAAAGTTGGAAACTCCTTTTGGAAAATGATGTATCGCTGGGTAGCATCTAATAATACAATCTCTATCTCCTTTTTTTCCTTTTGGAGAAAATAGTATTCAGCAATCCTTCTTGCCAATCGTTCAAGGTCATGGTGCTTATCGAAACGGTCAGTTAAGGTTTTGTAGTCGCAAGAATAAATAACACAATCCG
Source organism: Cyclobacteriaceae bacterium (assembly GCA_049289315.1). Classification (GTDB taxonomy): domain Bacteria; phylum Bacteroidota; class Bacteroidia; order Cytophagales; family Cyclobacteriaceae; genus ELB16-189. The sequence goes on along the minus strand of JBATLM010000033.1, from coordinate 697 downwards.
TTAATGCCTGCTGTGCAATAAGGTTGGTTTGACCTGTCAATAATGAGGAATACGCACCAATGATGGTCGGTGCTACAAAAAACTGTTTATTGTATTCCTTCCCTTCGTTATTTACAAAAAATGCCCTTACAACGCCTGACTGTAGAAATGCGATTTTATGAGCCGTTTCATTTTCTCTAATAAAATACTCATTCTTCGAAAGCAATTCTTCATTGAAAAACGGCATAATCTCCGCCCAGGTATTCTCGGTTAATACTGAAATGGCATTGAAATATGATTTAAGTACGTCCATTTTAAAGCGGCATAGTTGACGATAACGCATAGGGTGCTACTTGCGCACTTTCTCAAGTCACTGCCAAAGTAGGGCTTTTTACGTTTGCTTTCAAGGTGAGGCAGATACCCATTGTACTGGTACGAAGTATACTTTGTTATGGTGATCCTCTCCTTTGCCCGGGTGTTTTTGACTGTTTTGTTTAGTTGGTTCGGTTATCATCCCTTTAAAAACCCTTTTGCAATAGCATCTACTACACCATGGTGACCGCTCCATTGTGTATAAACATCTAGGGCCCATTTTCTTATCCACGCTTTGCACTCCGCTTCATTGGAAGCTTGCTCTTTGATGTCTGATGCCGTAATGGCTCCTCGTTGTAGGGGCTCCGGAGGAGTCAGGTATTCATCCTGTTTATGCATCTTATAT
>JBATLM010000032.1:0-11456 GCA_049289315.1 Cyclobacteriaceae bacterium | reverse complement strand
ACCTTGCTCTGTCCTTACATCAAGCATTCTGGGAATTGAGAATCCAAAAAACAATTCATCGGTAGAGAGAATGATTCCCGTTCCTACGTTTGATTTAGTAAAGTTTTCTTGTTGATTGGTAATGAGTGGATCCGTATCGAACTCTAATACCAACTGCGAATAATCCTGTCTAAAATTAGTTAGCCCTAATTGAAATCCCGCACTCACTTTCCATTTTGGACTCACTTGCAAATGATAAGCATAGCTTCCATAGAATTCAGTATTCTTATTGATACCGAATTTGTCATGGGCAAGCCACCCACCCACTCCATGTCGGTTTTTATGAAACGAAGTATTGCCGGAAATAGCATTTGTAATTGGTGCTCCCTCTACCCCCAACCATTGTACCCTGGTATGCATCGAAAGTGACAATATGTTATTTAAACCTGCATAAGCCGGGTTAACCATGACCTGATTGAACTGGTAGAGATTGTAGAGAGGGTCTTGCTGCGCAAAAAGCTGTAAAGAAGCAAAAAGACATACAGAAAGGGTTGTCAGTATTTTTCTCATGGTCAATTTCTTAAAACAAAAAAGCCACTGTATTTCTTCCCTTTACCATCCTCAATTGCGTAGTAATAAGTACCATCAGATAATTGTGAGTTGGTTTTATCACCAATACCTTTAAAAACAGCATCCACATTATCATAACCGTTAATAGAGAATAGTTGATCGCCCCACCTATTAAAAATGGAGAGTCTGTTTTCAGGATAAAATTCTATGTTTTCGATTTTTAGGAAATCATGAACACCATCACCATTGGGTGTCACCAAATTGAAAATCTTAAGGGATGGTAATTTCTCAGATGGATTAAGCTCTCCGATAGTTACAACTCCATTCGTGGCGGTGAAGACGCCACTTCGCGCCAAACCATTCAGTATGTCCAATTGAGATACGAACGTAAATGGAGATCCGTCTGCACTAAATGCAAGCGAGGGTTCCAAATATTTTACCTGTTCGTCAATGGGCAAACTTATCTCAACTTCTTTTTGCTGATTATTCTCAATGTCAAGCTGCCATGCTCTGTGCTCTACTAACCCCGTCAGGGTCTCATCCACTTCGCTAAAAGGATTAGGCTCTAATAAAGAGACACCAACAATTTCATTGGATAATGAATTGATGGTTACTGGTAAATATGTTGTACCATTTCCAATTGGGTAAATTTTTTCTCCGGCCCCTACATTATAAAAAGTACCAACAATATGGGATTGATCTGATCCTCCAGTAGTGAGCAAAGATCCTCCTCCATAAATTCTGGCATCATTCCGTGCTTCTAACAATCCATCAACCAGTTTTAATTCTCCGGTTACGGTAAGATCTGCCAGAAAATATTTAACTCCTCCACCTGTTATAGTAAGTCTGTTAAAAGACTGCGCATTATGGTTAATAATTTGATCAATGTTGCTACTCAGTGTGAACTCTCCATTTGCTTCATCATAAGTTCCGTCATTTTGCCACATACCTGATATCTGTAATTCTCCGTTATTGATTAAAATACCTTCATTGAAAGCATCACCTTTTACAGAAAGCGTAGCGCCATTTTTAATACTTACCGTTGCTCCTTTGATGGAAAGGCTCTGAGCTGCCACACTTCCTGCCAAAAAATAAAGAAGTATAAAACTTTTCATGTTAGTTAATAGCTAAGATGTTTTCAGATCTACTGATCTCAACCCAACCTTGAATTACGCCATCATAAATAAAATGCACAGAAGACCCTGTATACAAATTGTAGGTACTACCACCACTCATATACATACTATTTGCTGTTGGGGTAATACCCGCACCTCCTGTTCCGCTACGATACAAAATAACAGCTGATGCAAAACCTGATCCTCCATTGCCAGCATGAATTATTATTAACTCCTGACCGTCCTGCCCTGCACCGATATAATTTACGCCTTTGTTGGTTGTATTAGCGGTAACTCTCAATATCCGCCTAGTTGGAGTAGGTAGTGTCTCGTTGGTGCCAGTGATATGGTCAGCTAAAACCGCAGAAACAAGATTAGCATTTAATTGAACATCACCATTTAACTCTGACGTACCCACTACATCTAATTTAGCACTTGGTGCAGTGGTTCCAACTCCAACATCTCCACTGAAGTAATTGCGATCCTCACCACTGGAATAAAACCCATACTTGGTTCCTGAAGCCAATGAGTTCATTGAAGTGACAATACCATAGTTATTACCTGATGTTGCGTTATTATCAATATAAAGTCCTCCGGTAAATGTGGTTTCAATTTCTAACTGATAACTGGTTAACGGTGAGCTTGTGCCAATACCTACATTACCTGCTCCAATAACTGTTAGTCTATCGTTAGTTCCAAGTGCATTATTAGTACTCACTTTAAACTTATGAGCATCACTTGCATCAATTCCCATTGAGAATGCATTACCTCCTTGTGTTTCAAATAAAAGTGACGCATCTGATGTACCACTGGCTTCGAGAATATTTAAGCTGGTTGCGGAACTACCGCCTTCATTCTTCGAAACTGTCAATTGTGAGCCAGGAGCGGTCGTTCCAATTCCCACCCTACCTTGGTTCGTCAATGTCATAGCTACATCATTGGTAGATACATTGGTAGCAGTAGAATTGTTTTTAATAGAAAACATCAAATCATCTCCATCATAAAAAATTCCAGAATTAAATCTTTGGTTGACGGTAACACCATTCTTTTTGAATCGAATCCCTGATAGGGCTCCACTTATGCCCGAAATATTTTGGATATCAAGCATAATCCCATCACTGGCTGACGGAGTGTTATTAGTTCCACTCACTGACAATTGATTGAAAGGACTACTCGTTCCCACCCCAACACTTCCCCCCGTGTATGAAATATCTGGTGAGCCCGTCCATGGGCTGGTTGGCAATCCTGTCAACAATGACCCATTGATAGCAGGTAATTGGCCACTGGCGTTAAGTTGCACAATTTGATTTGCTGCCGTTCCTACATTTACCCCTAGTGGTGTCCCATTTCCATTTCCAGTTAGTGTTGTGTTATGATTTACAGATGTAATTCCCACATCATCTCCATCCAATATACCTGCTGGAATATTTGACAACGCTGTGAAATCTCCATTGAAATCATCGGAGACATTGTTGTCATACCCACTAAGGTCAATGGTTGTACTACCCGGATCATTACTTAGGGCAATCACCCCAGCCGTAAAAGTTAAGTCCTGAATTTCATTAGTGATGCTTCCATCTACTTCTGCTGAAAGAAAACCATTATTAGATACAAACGCATCCACAGCGGTTTCATCCAATTGTGTATCGGTATCGATAGAAGATATATCAATTGTATTGCCACCAGCAATTGATAGATTGGTCCCTGACAAACTTATGGTTTGATTATCTGTATTGGTTCCTGAAAACGGAGATAGGTCAATTGGGGTCGCGGAACCGTTATTTGTTATTGTTAGAATATTCCCCGTAAGATTAAGATCTTGAATTTCGTTTGTTGAATTGGCATCTGCATCATTGACATTTAATGAAAGCGTAGCTCCGCTAGTGATGGAAATGTTACCCGCAACTCCATTTGTACTTATATTTTGAATTTCATTGGTAATGCTTCCATCAACCTCTGCTGTTAAATACCCATTGTTACCTACAAAAGCATCTACTGCCGCTTCATCCAACTGGGTGTCCGTATTGATTGACCCAATATCAATCGTATTACCACCAGCAATGGAAAGGTCAGTACCAGAAAGACTTATTGTCTGATTGTCCGTATTGGTTCCGGAAAATGGTGACAAATCAATCGGAGTTGCTGATCCATTATTTGTTATCGTTAAAATATTCCCTGCAAGATTTAAATCCTGAATTTCGTTTGTAGTACTTCCATCTGCTTCCGTTGTTAAGTAACCATTATTGGCAACAAATGCATCTACAGCAGCCTCACTTAATTGTGTATCGGTATCAATGGATCCAATATCAATTGTATTACCCCCGGCAATTGATAGATTCGCGCCAGATAGACTCAGGGTTTGATTATCAATTGTATTTAGATTAACATTATTACCACCAGCGATAGAAAGCGTGTTTCCAGACAAACCGAGGGTTTGATTGTCTGTGTTAATAGTGGATAGGTTAACTGAGTTACCGTCTGCTATACTTAATGAAGTTCCTGACAAACTCAATGTCTGATTATCTGTGTCTATCCCTCCTATGTTAATAGAATTACCGCCAGAAATGGAAAGACTCGATCCAGTTATATTTAATGTTTGGTTGTCTGTATTGGGTTCAAAGCCATCTTGGACTACAGAAATATCGACACTATTCCCATTACTAATATTCAAGCTAGTACCTGTTACAGAAAGTGTTTGCTCATCTGTATTTGTTCCTAAAAAAGGAGCCAAACTTATATCTGAAGCGTTAGGATTGTTCGTAATTCTCAGGGTAGATCCAGTCAACTGCAGGTCCTGCAATGTTTCCGGAGTATCTACTGGTGACCAGTTAGTACCACTCCAATAATGAAACCCGTTGGTATCTGTATCAAATATTAATAGCCCTTTATCTTGGGAACTAAGATTATCGACAAATGTTGGAGCTGTCCTCTGAGCGGTTGTCATTCTTGGAACCAACACCCCTTGATTGTTATCAGGTGACACCAATTCCAGAACTGCATTTGGGTTTGGATCTATAATACCAATTCCCACTGAGTTCTGAGCATAAACAATTTGAACGGTGAAGATGCAGAGAATTGACGATACAACTCTGACCAATGAAATCAGTTTAGTTTTCATGGTGGTTTATAAATGTTTGAACAAGGCACTACAAAGTAGGTTATCAAACAGGTGCTAAACCATGGGTATTTTTACTCAAATGACATCCGGAATTTTACGGATAAAGACTATTAAAGAACTATCCCCTCTTTGATAGCGTACTTCACTAAGTCTGCGGTGGTGCTAACACTCAGTTTATCCTGGATGTTGTTTTTATGAGACTCCACCGTTCTTGTGCTGATATTGAGATGAGCAGCAATCTCTTTGTAGGACTGTCCTTCAGCAAATCCCTTAAGCACTTCAAGTTCACGCGGAGTAAGTTTCACCTTTTTAGGTTGATTGAATGGGGTTGTGAGTATTGAAGTAAACTGACCGCCATAGTAAGTTTTCCCATCTGCTATAGATTCAAGTGCCTCAAGGTAAGTTTCCTTTCCCGACTCCTTAGAAATCATTCCTTCAACACCCGCTCGAAAACAATGCCTCAATAAAGACTCCTCCACCTCTGCAGTTAATATCAAAATTTTTGTATCCGGACTGTTCTTCTTTATTCGTTCAGCAACTACCGCTCCATTCTCACCCGGCATTTTTAAGTCTAACACTACAATATCAGCTTTCTTGTTTTCAAAAATCTCAAAAAATGCAACACTATTGCCTGCTTCTCCCACTACATTGAATCGTGGAAAACCAAGCAGCATTACCTTAATACCATCTCTTACAATCCTGTGGTCATCTACCAGAATGATGGACTGAAGCTTACTCATTGTTGTTGTTTATATTCAGGTAAGCTAAAATAGAAATTACTACCTTCCCCAAGCTTACTCTCCACATAAATATTTCCTCCATTTCGCTCTACCAGGTCTTTGCATAAAATCAATCCTATACCTGTCCCTTTCTCATTGGAAGAGCCCACAGAATGAACGTCAGCAGAAGCATCAAATAACTTTTGCTGATCTTCTGTACTGACACCAACTCCATGATCTTTCACACCTAAAGTGATTACACCATCTTTTTTGCCAGCAAAAAGTGTTATGACTGTTTCTCTATCCGAAAACTTGATAGCATTAGATAATAAATTGCGAAGTACAATTATTATCATATTACGATCAGCGTAAGCAGTTAACTCTGCGGGAATAAAATATTCCAACTGGATTTTTCTTTCAGTTACTGTAGGACTTAGCTGTGTTGTTACTTCCTCAATAATAGTTTTGCAGTTGACAGCCTCCGGCTTGTACACAATTGCGCCTGTCTGACTGAGCGCCCACTCCAAAAGGTTATGGAGTAACCTTGAAAGATCCATAGAAGATTGATTCAAATTTCTCAGGTATTCTTCTATCTCCCCCGGTGTTATGTTTTTTACATTGTCAGCCAGGCTTCTTGTCAAGTTATTAAACGCAGAAAGCGGGCTTTTTAGATCGTGTGAAATTACTGTAAACAACCTGTCTTTAAATCCATTCAATTTTTTTAATTCATCATTTTTTTGATTCAATTCTTCTGTTGCTTTCTTTTTATTTCTAAACCTGCTATAAAATAGAATAGCAATGATACCCAATGACCCAGCCAGCATAATCAAATTGTTGCGCCATTGCTGTTCCTGTTGTACCTGCAAGTCTTTAATTAAAGTCTCTTGTTGAAGTTGTACTATTGTTTGTTCCTTCTTCTCAGTTTCGTATTTCGCCTCCATTTCAGAGCGGATATTCTCTTTCTCCAAATTGAAAAGAGAGTCCTTCATCGAAATGGACTGAAGGGTATAGAAGTAGGCACTATCGTATCGACTTAAACCTGCATGAATCTTTGAAAGCAACTCCAATGAGTAAAGTTCATCCAGTTTGTAATTGTACTTTTTACTGATTTGTAAAGCTTTATAAGTTGCCAATAGTGCATTTTCAAATTCCCCTTGATCGAGGTAGGTCTCTCCTAAGTTAAGATATGCCTGTTCTTCTGCTGCACTGTACTGTAGTTCCTGATAAATTGCCAGTGCCTGATCAAATGCAGAGATGGCTTCATCGTATCTCCCTAAAGAATTGTATGCCGTACCCAGATTCATCACTGTATTGGCAAAGCCCTCTTGCATTCCTTTTAATCGAAAAATCTCACGGGCTCTTAGATAAAGGTCTATTTCTTCCTGATACCCTTCAAGATATCCAACCACCAGCCCTATGTTATTGACAGCATGACCAAGGCGCAACGAATCACCATATTGAAAGATGAGGCGCTCTGCCAATTCGAAATGATCTCTGGCCCGTTGATAATCTTCCTGAATAAATAAATCAATCCCCAAATTGGTATGGGCATCAAAAATGGTAAGCGTATCATTGATGCGCTCTCCTATTTCCAGTCCTTTCAAAGCGAGCTCCATGGATTTATCATAGACTGCCTTATGGCTGTACGCAGTAGCTGTTTTAATATACACCTGTGCCATCAACGAATCATTTTCATGCGGTACCTGTGACGCTTGCAAACAATACGGAAGTGCTGAATCCGGATTATACTCCAGTAAATCATTGCAGATAGTAAAAAGGCTTAATGCGTAAGCTTCAGATAACGTATCCGTCTTATTAAGGTGCTTCTTGAGGCTATCCACCCGAGGAGTTTGGGCAATACTATTGCCACAGGCAAAAACCAGAAGGAAGAGAAAACAAACTAAAAATATACGGGATGCCAACTATAAACGTGTTTTGCTTAACTGTCAAATATACAAAACACGCCAGCATTAGGGCTGACTAAACAATTTCTTAAAATGGGGTCTCATCGTCCGGCAATGGTGGCTCTTCCGGCTGATCAAATGCATTTAACCTACTCTCCTTAGTAATCATTCCTGAAAAAGGATTTTCGTTGGCAGGTCCATCAAAGTCAGCGAACTTGGTATACTTACCAATAAACTTAAGTTTCACATTTTCTAATGAGCCGTTTCTGTTTTTGGCAATGATCACTTCAGCCATGCCTTGAGTAGGCATACCATCCTCATCTACGGTAATCTTATAATACTCAGGACGATAAAGGAACATAACAATATCAGCATCCTGCTCGATAGATCCCGATTCACGTAAGTCAGAAAGCATAGGGCGCTTATCTCCTCCCCTGGTTTCCACACCACGACTCAACTGAGACAATGCAATTACTGGAACATTCAACTCCTTAGCCACTCCTTTTAGCGCTCTAGAAATCGATGCAATCTCCTGCTCACGATTTCCTCCGATTTCACCTTTCATCAACTGTAGATAATCTACTACAATCAACTGGATATTGTGCTCAGCTTTTAAGCGCCTGCACTTTGCCCTCAGCTCAAGAATAGATAGTGCAGGAGTATCATCTATAAATATAGGTGCTGTAGAAAGTCGGTTGGTTTTATGCACCAACTGCTGCCATTCAAATTCCTGAATGTTTCCTTTTCTTATTTTTTCTGACTCCAGCTCCGCCTCAGCAGAAATTAACCTGTTCACCAACTGAATGGAAGCCATCTCCAAACTGAATATGGCAACAGGAAAATTAAAGTCAACAGCAGCGTTTCTTAGGGCTGAAACAACAAAAGCTGTCTTACCCATACCAGGACGGGCAGCAATAATCACCAAATCTGATTTTTGCCAACCTGAAGTAATTCTATCCAATCTCGAAAAACCAGTTGGAACCCCAGTCAGACCGTCTTTGTGGTTCCTTTTCTCCTGAATTTCTTTAGTAGCCTGAAACATCAAAGATTTCATGCTATCGTAGTTCTTTCTCAGGTTAGAATCCGCAATCTTATAAATGGATTGTTCTGTTTTATCCAACAGTTCAAAGACGTCATTGGTATCCTCATACGCATCATGATGCACCTGAGACGCAATTTCAATCAAATTGCGCTTGATGGCCATCTCAATGATGATCCTGGAGTGATATTCTATATTGGCTGCAGAACTCACTTTGGAAGTCAATTCAGCGATTGCATAAGCTCCGCCAACCAATTCCAGTTTTCCATTCTTGCGCAATTGCGCCACCACTGTGCGCATGTCTACCGGATCAGACGCCTTGAAAAGATCGATGATAGCATTATAGATCAGATTGTGTGCATCCGAGTAAAAATGCTCTGGTCGAAGAAATTCAACCACTGTAGTCAGTGCATTCTTCTCCAACATTAACGCTCCCAACACAGCCTCCTCGAGATCAAGCGCTTGAGGCGGAAGTTTGCCAAGGCTCTCAGTGATGTCTCTCACCAGTGCCTTTCCCGACTTACTTCCTGCTCCGCTGTAAGCAGAACTTGGCCTCAATGACGTTGATCTTTGCTCCATACTGTGGTTGTTGGGCTAGTAATTTCTTAATGGGCAACAAACCTAATCAATGTATCAGTGCTCATTCCCCAATTCCTCACATTTCAATAAACAAGTTTCCCACATTAAAAATGTGTAATTGTGAATAAAATTGCCTCCCTAAACTTTTTATTCTCCATGTTGTCAATACTTTATAATATACAAAAAAGCTTTCAGGATATGATGGTTCTTAACTTTGATATCCATTGTCCTGATTCTCATTGTTTTTCAATCTCTTTTTTTAACTTGGCCTTTAACTATTAATTTAGGACTTGATGTCTCATCCACAAAAATTTCATTTCATAGCCATTGGAGGAAGTGTAATGCACAACTTGGCTATTGCACTCAGTCAGCAGGGTCACCAGATATCTGGTTCTGATGACGATATTCAAGACCCATCAAAAAGTAAACTGAGTAAATATGACTTGCTTCCACCTGAGCTAGGATGGTATCCTGACAAAATTGATAATTCTGTCAATGCTGTGATTCTTGGTATGCATGCCAAAAAGGACAACCCCGAATTACTAAAAGCACAGTCTCTCGGCCTTCCCTTGCTTTCCTTTCCTGAATTTATTTACAATCAATCAGTTAACAAGCAGCGGATTGTCATCTGTGGAAGCCATGGAAAGACTACCATTACCGCATTACTCATCCATGTATTATCGTTCTTCAATCGAAAGTTTGATTATGTTATTGGTGCTCAGCAAGAAGGAATGGAAAACACAGTCAAACTTACAGATGCCCCTATTATCTTAATTGAGGGTGACGAATACTTAAGTTCTCCATTAGACCCAACCGCCAAGTTTCTTAAATACCATCATCATATGGCTATTATAAGCGGTATAGCTTGGGATCATGCCAATGTTTTCGCAACAAGCGCTGATTACGAAAAACAATTTGAGCTATTAGCGGATGCTTCACCTAAATGTGGAACACTGATATACAATACGGATGACAAATTGGTAGAGAAAATTGCAAAGAAGGAAAGAGCAGATGTTCAGACAATTGGATACGCTACACATGATCATGTTGTTGAAAATGGAGTGGTCTATCTAATAGGGCCCAATAAAGAACGTACCCCTATCCAGCTTTTCGGAAAACATAACCTTCAAAACATATCCGCTGCCAAAGAGTTGCTCAAGAAAATTGGAATATCTAATGACCAGTTTTATGAAGCGCTTCCTAGTTTTAAAGGAGCGGATGGAAGACTCCAGAAAATCTACGCTAGTGATTCGGCTACTGTTTACAAAGATTTTGCCCATGCTCCATCTAAGGTAAAGGCCTCAACAGATGCTATTAAAAGTGTATTTCCTAAGCGCCACCTTATTGGCTGCCTTGAACTGCACACGTACAGTAGCCTTAACAAAACTTTCCTTCCGGAGTACAAGGGTAGCATGAAAGCCTGTGATACTGCTCTTGTATACTTTAACCCCGAAAAAGTAAGGCAAAAAGGTCTGGAAGAATTGGATGCTTCACAAATTAAAGCCGCATTCAATCACAGTAATCTCACCGTTTTTACAGATGTTACTGCGCTAACTGAACACTTAAATTCGCTACCCAAAAAAGATATTAACTTAGCCATGATGAGTTCTGGAAACTTTGGTAGACTTGATATCAATCAATTGGCTGAAACACTTTTTAATTAAACCCTCTATATCTTCTCCATGAAGTTAAATCTAAAAGTGCCTATTTGCTTTTTCGACTTAGAAAGCACAGGCACAAATATTACCCATGACCGCATTATTGAAATAGCAGTTATAAAAATGATGCCGAATGGAGAAGTGATAAGAAAAACAAACCGAATCAATCCGGGTATACCCATTCCTACCGAATCCTCTGTTTTCCATGGAATTTATGACAAAGATGTAGCCGACAAACCCACTTTTAAAGAAGTAGCCAAAGAGTATGCTCGTTTTTTTGAAGGGGCGGATCTCTCTGGTTTTAATATTATAAAATTCGATGTCCCAATGCTGGTGGAAGAGTTCTTACGAGCGGGGATAGAATTTGATTACGACCGAAAGAAAATAGTTGACGCACAAAGGATCTACCACATGATGGAGAAGAGAAATCTGAGCGCGGCCTTCAATTTCTACTGCAATAAAGAACTTATCAATTCTCATTCAGCCGAGGCAGACACAGAAGCCACAATGGATGTTCTAATTGCTCAAATAGCCAAATACGAAAACCAGCCGGTAGTAGATACCCTCGGCAACGAAGTGGGTATGATCAAAAATGACATGGAGTCACTCCATAAACTATCTACCTCTAATATGGTAGACCTCGCTGGAAGAATGGTGAGGAACGATAAAGATGAAGTAGTAATCAATTTTGGTAAACACAAAAACAAGCCCGTCCACCAGGTGCTAAAAGACGAACCCTCTTATTACGACTGGGTAATGAAAGGCGACTTCCCAT
>JBATLM010000031.1:0-36772 GCA_049289315.1 Cyclobacteriaceae bacterium | reverse complement strand
GCGAATGAAGAATACAAAAGCATTTGATGCGAAATTGCCCGCTTTGAATTCAGGAGAACCTTGGTCGAGTTCACCAACTATATTTTTAATTGGCAATTTCCATGCTACATAGGTACAGGTTGTAAATGCTACTATCACGATAAACAACTCACCAAACAAGTAATCTAAAATACTCTGAACGCCCACTTTTGGTGCATCTAACCAAGGAAGTGATAATTCTACATTAGTAAAGAAACTACTTGAACCATGAGACAATGCAGAAGGGATACCCACTATAAATACTAAGATACCTACAACCCAAGCTGCTTTTTTACGAGTCCATTTTTTTTCATCCATAAAATAGGATGCGGGTACCTCAAGCATAGATATGGATGAGGTAAGGGCGGCCACCATCAACAATAAAAAGAAGACAGCTCCAATGATTGATCCTCCAGGCATTGTTGCGAATATTTCGGGAAGCACCTGAAATACCAAAGCTTGCCCTTGATCAGGACTTTTACCAAATGCAAATACAGCTGGAAATATCATGAACCCGGCAAGTAAGGCTACTCCTGCATCCATTATACCAACCCAAATACCACTACTTACTATGTTAGCACTCTTTGGTAAATATGAACCGTAGGTAATCATAATGCCCCAGCCGATACTCATAGAGAAGAAGGCCTGCCCTAATGCAGCGAGAATACTGTTACCGTTGATTTTGCTAAAGTCAGGGTTAAGATAAAAATCTACACCTGCCATGGCGCCTGGAAGCATTAAGCTTCTGATAGCTACTAGAAGGATGAGTCCAAAAAGGAGTGGCATTAAAATTTTTGCTGCCTTTTCAATTCCTCCAGATACACCTCCCAAAACAATTAGTACAGTGACCGTTGTGAAAGCCGCCATCAATGGGATAGTGTAGGCTGCGTTTGAAGCAAAATCTTCAAATGAACCCATTGATCCTGTTAGAGTCTTAAAAATGTAACCGATTGTCCAACCGGCAATTACACCGTAATAAGAAAGGACAAAGAAACTAACGAGTACAGCCATAAGCGCACCCAGTCCCATAAAGATGGTGTTGGCACCAGTATCTTTAAAGGCTCCAATAGTGCCCTTATTGGTATATCTACCAAACCCCATTTCTGTAAATAGAAGGGGAACACCAATGAGAAGTACACAGAGCAGGTAAACCAGTACAAAAGCACCACCCCCGTATTGTCCCGTGATGTAAGGAAAACGCCAGATGTTACCCAATCCTACGGCTGATCCTGCTGCGGCCATTATGAAGCCAAACTTTGAGCCCCACTGGCCCCTGTTATCGGTAGAAACGCTCATTGCTTACTTTTTAGGTTTAGTTAGTTTAAAGTGAAGTAGCCAATTTTCAAAAAAAAATTAACTAATCAAACACCTCTAGGGATAGGATAGCCCATTATCATCCCTGCGGACGATAATAGATTGGCCTGGGTTGCCCATCTACACCAAACGGGGGCAAATCATACTATTTAGAAAACGTTGAATTGGTTCAGAATAACAACTATAATGACCAACGGACAAACAAACCTGATGAAGAAAGACCAAACCTGAGCTGCTGTAACTCCAGCAAACTTGGCAGTGCTAAAGGATGGAGTGCCTTCACTTAGTTCAGCAATAATTTTGGCTGGCCCTATAATCCATCCCACATAGAGGCAAACAAAAAGAGAGACAATGATAATGAAGAAAGACCCCCAGATAAAGTCCATTATATCCATAAAACTAGTGATTGTCATTCCTGAAAATTGAATACTCATGTTGGTAAGGGTATCATTTGCACCTTTTGAAAGCGCAGAAGGAATACCAAATACAATAGCTGCAATAGCCACAACCCAAGCTGCTTTTTTTCTACTCCATTTCTTTTCATCAATCAGCCAAGAACCGGGTACTTCTATCATTGATATGGTGGAGGTAAGTGCCGCGATGCAAAGGAGTAAAAAGAAAAAGGCACCGACAATGTTACCACCAGGCATTTCACTAAAAATGTGAGGGAGTATTTGAAATACTAATGTAGGACCTTGATTGGGTTCCATGCCAAAAGCAAATACTGCAGGGAAAATCATTAACCCTCCCATCAATGCAACTCCTGTATCCAACAGCCCTATCCAAAGCGCACTTTTTACTATGCTCTCATTCTTTGAGAGGTAGGAGCCATAGGTAATCATAATACCCCAGCCTATCGACATGGAAAAGAAACACTGACTAAGTGCTTTTAAAAAAGTAGCAGCATTGATTTTAGAAAAATCGGGAACAAGGAAGTAGCGCAAACCTGCTGAAGCGCCTTCAAGGGTTACTCCTCTTATAATGACTACAAAAACCAGCACGAAAAGAACTGGCATTAGAATCTTAGATGCTTTTTCAATTCCCTTAGCAATGTCTTTGGTAACAATCAAAAGATTGAGCCCGATGAAACCGACAAATAGAGGAAGTACTATTGATGGGTTAGCGGTGAACTCTGCAAAGGAAAGCTCCACACCCATGAGTGAGGTATAAATATAACCAATAGTCCATCCTGCAATTACACCGTAATAGCTGGTTACAAAAAAGCTTACGCACAGAGAAAGTATGGCTCCAATGATCCAAAACTTGTTACTGCCCGTATCCTTGAATGCTCCAATAGGATTTTTGCCAGTCATACGACCCAACGCTACTTCATTGAAGAGTAGCGGGATTCCTATGGCCAGCACACAGCATAAGTAAATGAACACGAAGGCTCCTCCACCATTCTCACCAGTGAGGTATGGGAAGCGCCAGATATTGCCAAGGCCCACAGCTGATCCAGCTGCTGCCATGATGAACCCAAATTTGGATCCGAATTGACCTCTGTTGGCCATAGTACATTAGGGGATTAGAGAGGCGAAGATTAGAAATTAATTTCTGATTTCTTCTGAGAGAACGAGAATTATTTTTTGACGCCTAATTTTTGAATTTGATTGGCAAGAATTGCGAGTCCATCGGCAAAGGTATGTGGCAAATATCCTAGTTCCGTTTTCGCTTTGGTGATATCAAAACCAGTCTTTAAGGGTCGGGCAGCTGGTTGCTTAAATTTTGTAGAATCCGTAGCCTTTATGAGCGACTGATCAAGTTCAAAGAATTTGGCGGTTTCCACAGCAATGTCGTAAGGGGTCATCATCTTTTCCCCAGAGATATGGAAAATGCCAGTTACGTTTTTGGCAGCAGCCAGGTAGCAACCCATGGCCAAATCTTCAGCCAGAGTCGGGGTGCGCCATTGGTCATTAACAACATTAATTACCTTGCCTTGTTCCAAACTGTTTTTTACCCACAATACAATGTTGGATCGACTGAGGTCTGTAGTGATACCAAAAACTAAAACAGTGCGAAGAATAGCCCAGTCTATCTTACTTCCCTGAACTATCCGCTCGCCAGCCAGCTTGCTTTCTCCATAATAATTAACTGGATCAGGCTTCGCTTCTTCCTTGAGAGGCCCTTCTTTGCCATCAAAAATGAAATCGGTGGATACGTGGATAAGTTTGGAGTTTACTTTTTCGCAGGCTTCAACCAAATACTCCACTGCAGTTACGTTGGACAGCCAGCATTTTTCCCTTTCGGTTTCACAATGATCTACCTGCGTCATAGCAGCAGTGTTGATGACAACATCGGGATGTACTTCGGTAATGACCTTATCAACCTCAGCTTTACTCGTTATATCAAGCAATTGAAATTTTCCCCTTTTCAGTTGAATGGAAAGAGGGCTTCTTGCTGTAGCGATGAGATCTATTCCTTCTTTACTGTCCAGTAACTGTGAGAGTTTTTGACCAAGTAATCCATTCCCACCAGTGACTAGAATTTTCATTTCTTCTCTGGGTATTCGAATCCGTACTCTTTAGTGATCTTCTTCTTTGACATCTCTTCAACGGTAACAGTAAAGCGAACGTTATTCAAAGGACGATCAGCCCCATCTCTCTCCACTTTCGCGATTTTATCAATTATGTCCAACCCCTTTATTACCTGCCCAAACACAGTGTATCCATCGTCTAGATGTGGGGCACCTCCCACAGTTGTATACGCATCAATTTTTTCCTGGGAGACGTCTTTCTTAATTTTCACACCTGTTTCTCTTTCAATGCGAGGTACCAAACTATTAAGTCTGGCCTGATAGGCCTGCATATCGCCTGTATAGTAGAGTTGACTTAGTGAATCGTAAAGGGCTTTGTTCTCTTCTTTTTGTAATAGTTGTTGCAGGCCTGTATTTAATTTCGCCTGATCTAAAGTGAGTTGATCCATAGCGTCTTTGGGAATCACCGTTCCATGCACAATGTAAAATTGACTTCCGCTGGAAGCTTTGGTTGGGTTCATCTGATCGCCAAGGCGCGCAGCTGATAAAGCTCCTTTTTTATGGAAAAGCTTGGGGTTGAACTCTGCATCCACTGTATAACCAGGTCCACCATTGCCAAGGCGCTGACCAGGCTGTACATTTTTGGAATCTGGATCGCCACCTTGAATCATAAAACCATCAATCACCCTATGAAAAAGCAAACTATCAAAAAAATGATCCTGAGCCAGTTTAATAAAGTTGGCTTTGTGTTTAGGGGTTTCATCATATAAGATCGCCACCATGTCACCCATATCGGTTTTAATAGTAACAACATAATCTTTCTCTTGTGTGCAACTGGAGAATAATAGTGGAATGCTGAAAGCGAGAATGTAAACAATGCGGTTCATAATGGTGTTCAAATTTTTTATCGTTTAAAATTAATGAGTTTTTATCAGACTAAGGATTCAAAACGCCAGATAGCTGAAGTGAAAGGTTAAGGAAAATCATTTTGGCACTACCATTTCTTTCGAGGTAGTAGGAGGCATCAGACATCAGTCGGTTGGCTTTTTCAATTTTTAACACATTCAATACTTTGCTGAAATCCTGAATGAATTTCAATTCACCACCTTGTGTTCTATTGATGGAGGTGGAGCCTGCCAGAAAAAGAAGAGACTCGCGCATCATGCTGATGCTGTAATAAAGCAGGTTGCGTTGGTTGAGTTTATCCATTTGATGGAACTCGTCCGCCATGCGCACCAAATCGGCATAACTCTTTTTAAAACATGCACGCATCCAGTCGGCAAATAAATCCTGATTGATATTTTCTTCGCTTTGGGTCAACCGCATGGCATGGTTGAGATCACCATCTGCCAATTGTAATATATTTCTGCGGCCGCTTTCGCTAACGGTTGTTTCATTTTGAAGATAAACATCCAAATCTTCGTCTGTAAGAAGGGGGACTTGTATCAATTGTGTCCTGGATACAATCGTAGGGAGCAGGCGATCAGCTGCGTTGGTTACTAAAAGAAAAAATGTATTGACAGGAGGTTCTTCCAATATTTTTAAGATGCCGTTGGCGGCTGATCCGTGCATGTATTCAGGTTGCCAGATCACCATCACCTTGTAAGGGCTCTCAAATGATTTTAAAGAAAGCGTCTTAATGATTGTTCTGCTTTCCTCTCTTGAAATCAAAGCTTGCTTATTCTCACCTCCGTAGAAGTTGGTCCAATCGTCAAGTTTGCCAAAAGGTTGCTCTGCCAAAAAACTGCGCCACGATTTGGTGATCTCTGCCTTGAAACGATCTGCATCCTTATCGTTTTTGATATTACTTAACGGAAAAACGAAATGTAAATCGGGATGTACATATTTTTGATTTTTGGAGCAGGCAGCACACACACCGCAGGCATCATCCGGCTTCCTGTCCGTACATTGAATGTAGTTAGCGTAAGCAAGAGCCAGCGGAAGATTAAGTGCTCCTTCTTTGCCAGCAATAAGCTGGGCATGCGCCATCTTGTTATTCTGAACCGATTGGATCAGCTTTCTTTTTATCTCTTGCAAGCCGGGTATGTCAGCGAATCTCATTCTTTATCTGTCCTTTTCTCCCACACACGGTTGGTCGAAGTCGACTCAAATAGGTGTTGCAATATATTTTTATCTGAAGCTTCTAATGTCTTACTTCTCCTTTGATATACCTTTTCTGCAGTGTCTAGCATTTTGTTCAACTGAAACGTACTAAAACCTGCAGCTCCTCCCCATGCAAAAGAGGGAATGAAAGTGCGTGGAAAGCCATCACCAAAAATATTGCATCCTACACCCACAACGGTACCTGTGTTAAACATGGTATTGATACCACACTTACTGTGGTCACCCATGATTAAACCACAAAACTGTAATCCAGTATCTTTGAACCCTCCCTTTTTATAATTCCATATTTTTACGTTTTCGTAATTGTTCTTCAGGTTTGAGGTATTTGTATCAGCACCAAGGTTGCACCACTCACCAATTACTGAGTTTCCTAAAAAACCGTCATGGCCCTTGTTACTGAAACCAAAAATTACGGAGTTGCTTATTTCACCACCTACCTTAGAGTGTGGTCCTACAGTAGAGTCTCCACGAATTTTAGCACCCATGTTGACATGCGAACCTTCGCACAGTGCAAACGGGCCTCGAATCATACTGCCTTCCTGTATTTGCGCATTCTTACCAATATATATTGGGCCGTTCTCTGCATTGAGGATAGCAGCTTTAATGATAGCGCCTTCTTCAATAAAAATATCTTTGCCTACTTCACCATAAACTATAGTGTTTGGGTCATTGAGGTCATTTGATTTTCTGCCTTTGGTAAGTAAATCAAAATCTGATCTGATCTGTGCTCCGTTGTGCTGAAAAATTTTCCACACTTGATCAATGAAAGTAACCTCACCACTGTATTCTGTCTGTTGAATGTTTTCAATTGATGCATTGGCACTTCTTGCCGCCACCAGCATGCCGTCTTTCGACAGGCCATGACCTTTTTCTAATTGACTAATGGCAAGGATGAGTTGCTCATTGGGGCAAGCTGCACCATTCACCAGCAAATTATCTGAACTGCTTTTAGTCGCATATTTCTCTTGTAGGTAGTCAGGTGTTTGAAAAGATGACTGTGTATTAAGATGCTTTTCCCATTTTTCGGTGATGGTAAGAATTCCAACTCTTATTTCGGATACGGGCCGCGTAAGGGTAAAGGGGGAAAGGTCCTGGCGAATGGAAGGATCGTCAAAGAGGATTACATTCATTTTGTAAAAATAGGAGGCCATCAAGAATGATCACCACAATAAAGCCATTAAAATGGAAATTTGGGGCAAAAAGAAAGGTCTCCATAGAGACCTTCTTAATATTATCAAGATTGAAATGCTTACGCTTTCTTTCCGTATTTCTTTTGGAATTTCTCCACACGTCCGGCAGTGTCCATAAACATCTTTTTACCAGTGTAGAATGGGTGAGAGGCAGAACTTACCTCGACCTTAATTACAGGGTAGTCTTTGCCATCTGTCCACTTGTCAGTTTCCTCAGAAGTTGCAGTTGAACGGGTCAAAAACTTAAAATCACATGAGGTATCCCAAAAAATGACTTCTTTATATTCTGGATGTATCTCCTTCTTCATAGCTATTTTTTTCTTTTCGGACTGCAAAAATAAGGAACTGGATGCTATTTACAAGGCCTCTGTGTATCATAAATTGTCGAGAACCTAAAATGATGGTATTTTGCGTTAAAATTACGAGCTAACTGTCAATACTGATGCTTTCAGCTTGTTTTAACCGTTTTGGAGAGGTAATTATTGTCAAATGTGCCAAATTCGACTCAAAGGGTTCTTTTATCTCTCGAAATTAAAAAAATGAAGCATTTAGGCCTCCTTTTATTGATGTTTCAGATCTGTGGTGCCTTTGCCCAAAGTACCAATGCCCCACTGAATGAAGACTACTATCACTGGATCGATCGGTATGAAATAAAGTCTGGAAGGGTAGTACCGCATGTATTTACGTCTGTAAAACCTTATAAACGAAAGGCCATTGCTGCTTTTGTGGATTCTGTACAATTGAGTGATAATGTTTTTAGCTCCGATGCTGACCTCTATAATTACCAATACCTAAGAAACGATAACTGGGAGTGGAGCCGATCTGAGGATAATGAGAGCAAGAAACCGGTGCTCAAGCACCTTTATAAAAAGAAGTCTGATTTTCTGTTTACAGATTTGCCTGAATTTGACATTCATGTAAATCCGGTATTGTACACCAGTTTTGGTCACGATGGACAAGCCGGAGAGTCACTGTATCTCAATTCCCGAGGGGTGGAGATCAGAGGGATGATTGATAAAAAAATTGGCTTCTATACTTTTCTCACGGACAATCAGGCCAGGCTTCCATTGTATGTGCGCGGTGGCATAGCACAAAACCCTGTGATACCTCACGAAGGTTTTTGGAAAGACTTTAAAGACAATGGTGTAGATTACTTTCAGGCTCGGGCCTACATCGACTTTGATATCAGCAAGCACATCTACATGCAGTTTGGGAATGATAAAACATTTATCGGAAATGGATATCGCTCACTCATCTTCTCCGATTATGCGCCACCCACACTTTTTCTACGCACCAATGTTAAAGTATGGAAGTTGAATTACTTGTTTCAGTTAAACAGAGTAGCTGCGGATGCTCCCGGATCAATTGGTGGGTCGGGAAGTGGGAGGAGGAGGTATCCTGAAAAGTTCATGGCCTTTCATCATGCCAGTATCAATATTGGAAAGAAATTTAACCTTGGGTTTTTTGAATCTGTTGTGTTCAGCCCCAAAGACAGCGTGAATGACAATACATTTGATCTTAGCTATCTGAATCCTGTCATTTTTTACCGGGCCATTGAACAACAATTTGGTAGCAGCGACAATGTGATCTTAGGAATGGATTTTAAGTGGATGTTAGCAAAGCGACTTTCTGCTTATGGACAGATTGTGTTTGATGAGTTTTTGCTGGACAGACTAAAAGAAGGCAACGGATGGTGGGCCAACAAATTTGCACTACAGGGTGGCTTAAAATATATTGATGTATTGGGCGTCAATAATCTTGATGTACAAGTGGAAACCAATGTGGTAAGACCTTATACTTATTCGCACAACACGCAGTATGGTAGTTATACCAACTACAGGCAGCCGTTTGCTCATCCGCTTGGCGCTAATTTTAAAGAACTAATAGGCATAATGCGCTATCAACCGATTCCTAAACTCAATGTGGTTGCAAAAGTGATCTATTCCGAAATTGGCCGCGACACTACTGGCGTAAATTGGGGAAGTGATTTGTTAAAAAGCAACGCTACCCGCGAACAAGAATTTGGTAATACCATCGGACAAGGATTATTAACAAAGATTACTTATCTGGATCTTACGGCTTCCTACATGCTGAAGCATAATCTTTTCATCGATATGAAATTAATTCGCAGAGACTCAGCTATTCCGCAGATTTCAGGAACAAATAATACTACAATAACTTCATTAGCTTTGCGGTGGAATATCGGCCAGCGGCTGTACGACTTTTAATTGATGAAGACATTTCTCCGCATTCTTAATTACACACCCAATATTGGTTCCCGGCTAGTGTGGTTTTTTGTGTTTTCTATTCTGGGAATCATTTTTGGTGCTTTCAATATCGTGCTGGTAATTCCCATGCTTCAAGTTTTGTTTGAACGAGATATTGATGCCCCTGTTCCTGCTTTACCAGAATTCAGTGTTTCATCCGATTACATAGTGGGTGTGTTCAATCATTATTTCCGAATGATTATTCAGGATAATGGAACGCTCAATGCGTTACTCTTTGTCTGTGGGCTAATTGTACTGTGTGTTTTATTCGCCAATGTGTTTCGGTTTCTTGAAAGAGTGGTGGCTACTAAAATTCGGGTGGATCTGGTGAGAAACATTCGGCTGGCCATTTTTGGTAATGTATCTCGACTCCATATTGGATTCTTTAATACTGAGCGCAAAGGAGATTTGATTTCCCGCTTTACTAACGATGTGCAAGAGGTAGAGGTGGCAGTGATGAATAGTTTGAAGGCCGTGCTTAAAGAGCCTATAACCATCATCGTTTATTTTGCCATACTATTTACGATATCAGCTAAGCTTACCCTTTTTACATTGATCGTTTTGCCTGTTATGGGTGGGGCGTTAGCAGAGATCATTAAAAGATTGAAACGGCAAGCCAAACAAAGTCAAGAATCTTTAGGAAGAATTGTAAATATCCTCGATGAAACTTTTGGCGGTATGCGGGTAGTAAAGGCATTTAATGCGCGTGGCTTTATCGTTCGCAAGATGGAGGAAGAATCTGACTACTACAGAAAAGTAAACAAGTCGATGTCATACAAAAACGAAATGGCGTCACCTGTCTCTGAAGTATTGGGTGTGATGATTGTTGCGGTAATTATTTTCTTTGGGGGCAATATGGTGTTAAGCGAAGACTCCACTTTATCACCGGATGTATTCTTGGGATTTCTTGCCATCTTTTCAATGATCATTCAACCTGCCAAAGCGTTTTCCAATGGGATCACTGCATTGCAGAAAGGAACAGCATCTGCCAATAGAATTTTTGAAGTCATCGATATTGAGCCAGCGATACAGAGTCCTCCAAATGCGTTGACAATAGAAAAATTTCAAGGTGCTATAGAATTTGTAAATGTGTCGTTTGCCTATGACGCTGAGCGGGTATTGAAAAATATTAACCTCACCATTCCTAAAGGAAAAATGATTGCTTTGGTTGGACCCTCGGGAGGAGGTAAGTCCACATTGGCGGATTTGGTACCAAGATTTTATGACCCAACAGAAGGAGAAGTTAAAATTGATGGTCACGCACTCACTCAATACGATGTAACTTCATTAAGAAGTCAGCTCGGTATAGTTACTCAGGAGTCTATTTTATTTAATGATTCCATTTTTAGCAACATCTCTTTTGGAACACCCAATGCTACAGAAGAGGATGTGATCAATGCAGCGAAAGTAGCCAATGCGCATGATTTCATTTCTCAAACAGAGAATGGATACGAGACTACAATAGGTGAGCGAGGATCTAAACTTTCAGGCGGACAACGACAACGGTTAAGTATCGCAAGAGCAGTATTAAAAAATCCTCCTATATTAATTTTGGATGAAGCCACCAGTGCCCTGGATACAGAATCTGAAAAACTGGTGCAGGAAGCATTATTTAATCTAATGAAGAACAGAACCTCCATTGTGATAGCACACAGATTGAGCACCATTCAACATGCTGACGAAATAGTAGTTATTCAGGATGGCGAAATTGTGGAAAGAGGAACACACGATGAACTGAATCAAAAGAATGGAGTGTATCGAAAATTGAGCGACTTTCAGAATAACGATAATTAAAGGATAACAGATCTCAGCCACCTCTCTCATGCAAGGTTTTCATACATATTGCATTTTAGGTTTATGCGAAAAAGCATATGTTTGTTGACTAACGTGCAGGGAATGAACAAAAGACGGCTTATCTTCTTCGTAATTTTTGGTGTCTACCATCTCATTATTCTTGTATTTACAAGCTATATAGATTCCCAGAAGCAAGACTTGGGTGTGCTCACAAGCATGTATGGCTGGCTTCATTTGTTCAAATATGGAGCTGTATTGGGCCTAGTCTTGTTTGCAGTAGATTTTATATGGTCCTGGCGATTAACGAAGTCCTCTGAGAAAGAGCAGGAAACACTTACGTTTGAAATCAACAATCTCAAAGCAAAGGTGTACGATTTGCAGGAAGCCAATAAGCCACAACCTGAGCCCGATCCGGAATCGGAAAAGAAGTAATATGGATGCTCAGGAAATTATCAAAGCCGAATTAAAACAGGCGGCCCAAACATTAAGTAATTTTCTTCAATCCAGTGAAGCGCTAGGCAATATTGAAAATGCTGCGGCTAAGATGGTGGCGGCCATTAAATCAGGCAGTAAAATTATTTCTTGCGGCAACGGTGGCTCTCATTGCGATGCCATGCATTTCGCTGAAGAGCTTTCAGGTAGATTTCGTGGCGACCGCAAAGCTTTACCCGCACTTTCTATTTCAGATCCTTCCCACATTACCTGTGTGGGCAATGACTATGGGATTGAATTTATCTTTTCCCGATATGTAGAAGCACTGGGGAATAAGGGTGATGTATTACTCGCGATAAGTACTAGTGGCAATTCAGCTAATATTTTGAATGCTGCAAAAGCAGCTAAAGAAAAAGGAATTACTGTAGTGGCACTCAGTGGAAAAGGAGGAGGTAAGCTAGCCGATTTAGCGGACATTAATATTATCGTGCCTCATGAGGGGTTTGCCGATCGCATCCAGGAAGTACATATTAAAGTCATTCATATCCTTATTCTTCTTATAGAGAAGCATTTGGAGTAGCATTGGTCTTTTAAAAATCCTATTATTACGTTTTAGCAATTCAACATCAAATGGTAGCAAAAACCTTTGGTAGCGCAGTGCGTGGCGTAGATGCGCAAACCATCACCGTAGAAGTCAACATCATTCAGGGAAATAAATTCTGGATGAGTGGACTGCCCGACAATGCCGTAAAGGAAAGTCAACATCGGGTAGAGTCTGCTATGAAAGGATTAGGCTACTATATGCCTCGCAATAAAGTAGTTGTAAATCTTGCGCCTGCAGATGTACGCAAAGAGGGCTCGGCTTATGACCTACCTATAGCATTAAGTATCCTTCAGGCTTCCGGTCAGGTACCTATTGATAAACTGGATCAATATGTAATTATGGGAGAGCTGTCGCTGGATGGAACCCTTCGTCCGATAAAGGGAGCGTTGCCTATTGCTATTCAATCTCGGAAAGAAGATTTCAAAGGAATTATTTTGCCCAAAGCCAATGCAAGGGAGGCGGCTATTGTCAATAAGCTCAATGTTTTTGGTGTTGATACATTAAAAGAAGCTATCGATTTTTTTACAGGGAAGATTCAGATTGATCCACTCATTTTGGATACGAGAGAAGTGTTCAATGAACAATTGAATACCTACGACAGCGACTTTCAGGATGTGCAGGGGCAGGAAAATATTAAAAGAGCGTTAGAGATTGCTGCAGCTGGGGGACATAATGCGATCATGATCGGACCACCCGGTGCGGGTAAAACCATGTTGGCAAAAAGGTTGCCCTCCATTCTTCCACCACTTACTTTGAACGAAGCCTTGGAGACAACCAAGATTCATTCAGTAGCTGGTCGGTTAGGTACCAACGATGCGCTGATAACCAATCGCCCTTTCAGATCACCGCATCATACCATTTCGGATGTTGCTCTTGTTGGAGGTGGAGGCAATCCACAACCTGGAGAAATTTCATTGTCGCACAATGGCGTTTTGTTTTTGGATGAATTGCCAGAGTTTAAAAGAACCGTACTCGAAGTGATGCGCCAACCGATGGAAGAACGAAGGGTGACGATTTCAAGAGCAAAAGTTTCTATCGACTACCCTGCCAACTTTATGCTCATCGCAAGTATGAATCCATGCCCATGCGGTTATTACAATCATCCCGAAAAGGAATGTGTATGTGCACCTGGCGTAGTGCAACGCTATTTGAGTAAAGTAAGCGGACCGTTGCTTGATCGTATTGACTTGCATGTGGAAGTAGTGCCAGTAAGTTTTGATGAAATGACTTCACTGCGCAAATCTGAAAGCAGTGAAGAGATAAGAGTGAGGGTAGTGGCTGCAAGAGAAATTCAAGCGAAGCGATTCAAGGGCAATCCGGAAATGTATTGCAATGCCATGATGGGTTCCAGTATGGTGAAAAAGGTGTGCGTGATTAACGAGGCTGGTCGTTCATTGTTAAAAACGGCTATGGAAAGATTGGGCCTTTCGGCCAGGGCCTACGACCGAATATTAAAAGTTTCGCGTACCATTGCTGATCTTGCGGGTAGCGAAGAAATAAAAATTGAACATCTGGCAGAAGCCATTCAATACAGAAGTTTGGATAGAGAGGGCTGGGCAGGTTGATTTGAGGATGTATTGATGTGGTAATGGGAAGATGATTTCGTGACTTTGTGCTTTTGTGGCGATAATGAACTTGACCTTAAAATTTACAACATGAAACTATTTCGATTTGGTGAAAAGGGTAAAGAACAACCCGGAGTATTGATCGATGGCAAATTATACGATGCTTCTGCATTTGGTGAAGATTATGGAGAAGCATTTTTTGAAACCAACGGACTCAACAGGTTACAAACCTGGTTAGATGAAAATCAATCTACCCTCCCTTTTGTAAAAGAAGGAACACGATTAGGTACCTGTTTTCAAAGACCATCAAAGATCATTGGCGTAGGACTTAACTATACCAAACATGCCTTTGAAACAAAAATGCCCTTACCCAGCGAGCCTATATTTTTTCTTAAGGCCACTTCAGCACTTACCGGCCCCAATGATGGACTTATTCTACCCAGGAATAGTAAGAAGACAGACTATGAAGTGGAGCTGGCTTTTGTGATTGGAAAGAAAGCATCTTATGTAGAGGAAAAAGATGCCATGGATTATGTGGCGGGATTTTGTTTGCACAACGACTACAGTGAGCGCGAATATCAATTGGAAAGATTGGGGCAATGGACAAAAGGAAAGGGCTGTGATACTTTCGCTCCTATGGGTCCTTATTTGGTTACCAAAGATGAAATTGCGGACTTCAATAATTTACACATGTGGACGAAGGTAAACGGCAAGATGATGCAGGACAACAATACCGATGACATGATTTTTGAGGTGCCGTTTCTCGTGCATTACATCAGTCAGTTCATGACGTTGCTTCCAGGCGATGTGATTTCTACAGGCACGCCTTCAGGAGTGGGTCACGGATTGCATCCACCCACTTATCTCAAAGCAGGGGATGTGGTAGAGTTAGGAATTGAAGAATTGGGAGAGCAAAGACAGGAGGTGGTTTGAGTCTCTCATTATTGGAAGAGGACTTTGACCGTATAACAGTTTCAGTGAAGAGTAAGAAAAAGCGAAATTGATCTTCTCTTATTAAAATATTGTCTATGTTTTTTGGGATATCAAATTCTACCTCCTCGTGTCCAGCCAGGAGTTTGAAGCGACTTTCTTTAAATGTCGAATCTAAAATTATTATTCTTAAAATTGCCGAATCCATTTTTTGAGAAAATAACAGAGAGTCATGTCCCACATATAATTTTAATGTTTGGCCTGACATACCGCTTGATTTTACTTGAAGCAATAGGCTTTTACTCTTGAAATTCTCTCTGGCTTGAGAGAAAGGATAATCATTTTCTATTATTTGGATATCATTTAGAATTATGACTTTCCGAGGTTTATAAGTCATTTCTTTTTTGCAAGCTATAAAACATCCAAAGATTGTTAATAGTAGTATGGTGTAGTTCATCATAACCAATACTAATATATGTCCATTTCTCTTTCCCTACAATTTTGTAGTTTGGTCATTGTGAAAAAGACCATTTTCCTATACGGATTAGCATTGGCTGCACTCGTGCTTATCATGAGAATGATTGAGTATCGCTTTTTGGTGCGTGATCTCACCCTCGAGTTTTATGTAGGAATTGTTGCCATTTTCTTTACCGCGCTAGGAATTTGGGTAGGGTTGAGGTTGACCCGCAAGAAGGTGGTGGTGATCAGCCCTGAGTTTCACTTCAATGAAAAAGAACAATCACAGCGTGGCATCAGCAAACGTGAATTGGAGGTATTGGAACTGATGGCGCAGGGCCTGGCCAATCAGGAGATCGCAGACAAATTATTTGTTTCCTTAAATACCGTAAAGACCCATTCTTCCAATCTGTTCTCCAAGCTGGAGGTGAGCAGAAGAACGCAGGCGATTCAAAAAGCAAAAGAATTGAGTCTGATTCCAATGGTTTTGTTAAGTGTTGGGATTCTCTAAAACCTAAAAGTTACACCGTCATTGCGAACAAAGTGAAGCAATCCCCAAAATAGTAACAAATAGAAGGGGATCGCCACGCTTCGCTCGCGATGACGACAGGTTTTAGAGAATTTCTAAATATCTCCCTAGTCCTTTAGGGTGATTCTCATCATAAGCGGTAAATCACCCGAAAGAATGAGTGTGAATTAGTTCGTATTCCACACATTTGATCATAAATTCATTCATCAACAAAACAAACCGCTCCATGAGAAAAGTAGTTTTAACATTTGGATTGATCGCTGGGCTCATCGTCACCACGCTCATGCTTAGTTCCATGCCATTGATAGGCAACGGCACGATCAGTTTTGGAAGTGGAGAAGTACTTGGCTATTCCTCCATGATCATTGCACTGTCTATGATTTATTTTGGAGTGAAATCATTCCGGGATAATCACAATAACGGTGTGCTTTCATTTGGCAAAGGTTTTCAGGTGGGTATTCTTATTGCAGCCATTGCAGCAGTTATCTATGCCTCTGGTTGGGAAGTATACCTGAGCACTTCTTCTGGAGACTTTATGGAGCAGTACACGGAGCAATACTTGGGGCAAATGGAAAGTGAAGGTGCCTCAGTTTCTGCAATAGAGGAAATGAGGATAGAGATGGACAACATGGCGGAAATGTATAAGAACCCTGTGATTCGATTTGGAATGACATTGATGGAAATTGTTCCGGTAGGTTTGATCATTACTTTACTGAGTGCATTTCTGCTGAAACGAAATGAAAGTATTAGTCAAACTGCTCAATAGCATTTGTGCCTTTGTGGCAAACCCATGATTCAAGCCACTGAGACATGAGGCACTAAGAATAAAAGTATTAATTGAAAAATTTAAGATGCAATCACTTGTACACACCCCCACCAATAATATCAAAAACAGTCTTGAGTTTTATCAGAAGCTAGAATTCAAAGTATTGGCTGATAAAGAACGTACACTTGTTACGGATGGAAAGGCTGTGATAGAAATCAATCCGGATCGTTTCGCCAGAGCAGGAGTAAAGCTTTTTAAAAAAAAATGGACGAAAGAAGTGGCGAAACTGAAGAAGCTCACAACTGTCCATAAAACGAAAGATGGATTTTTGTTGAGTGATGCCAGTGGCGTTTGGATTTATCTGGTAGAAGGAGAGCTGAAGCTAAAGCATAAACCAGCCAAGGAAGCATTCAGCGTTTTGGGAAATTATGCAGGATTGAGTTTGGAGTCGTTGGACATTGTGCGATCGGTAGAAGTTTGGAAGGCACTTGGATTTGAAACCAATGGTTCGCCACAGCAAGGTTGGGTGGCCTGCAAGAATGAAGATGAACTGATGGTGAATATTATGAATCCGTTGATGTGCCCTCATCTTTTCTTCAATCCATCATTGACTTATTTCAATGGCAAGGAAAACAATCCAAAAGTGATCAAAAAAATACGATCATTAAAAATCCCTATCACGGAGGAGATCACTCACTTTAACGATAAGGGTAATGTAGACAATGTGATTATTCGTGATCCAGGTGGGTATGGCTTTTTTATTTTCAATGATTAATACATTACTAACTTAAATAACTCAAGATGAAATTAGGTGCATTTTCCGTAAGCCTTAGTGTCAAGGATTTAAAGGCTTCAAAAGAATTTTATGAAACCATTGGGTTTTCAGTTTTTGCAGGAGAGATGGAGAGGAACTATTTAATTATGAAAAATGGAAATGCCTTGGTCGGTCTCTTTCAAGGTATGTTTGATAAGAATATTTTAACATTCAATCCGGGTTGGGATGAAAGTGCAAACACGCTGGATTCATTTGATGATGTAAGGGATATTCAGAGGCGCATTAAAAGCAACGGAGTTAAGCTGGTAACAGAAGCTGATGAAAGTTCTTCAGGGCCAGCAAGTATTACTCTGATTGATCCGGATGGAAATCCAGTGCTTATTGATCAACATGCTTAGGATTTTATCTAACTGATCCACTGCCTGAAGACGGGGGCCGTTTCTTTACTGACGAACACATCTTCTTTACAATCAGGGGTTAGATGGATTTTGATTTTACCATTGTCTGGTTTAAACTTTTCAATGGCATTATGACAGCAAAGGTACTTTCTGTTGATACGAAAGAATTTGGAGTGATCAACGATTTCTTCTAATTCAGTAATTGTCTTATCCACGATCAATTGCCTGCCGGTAAAGTCTTTGGCAAACACGATTTTATGCTCTGTAAAAAAATAAGCGATGTCGTTGAGATTGAGGGCAATAAACTCCGTTCCTTTCTTAGCGAGAATCCTATCTTTGGATGGAGATTGAATATGATTGAGGATCTTCAATAAATTGCCTTGTAAAAAATGTTCTTGAAGTTTTTTTACTTTTTCCAGAGAGCGAGTCAGTTTCTCTTCTGTTATGGGCTTTAGAAGGTAGTCTACAGAATTGAACTCGAAAGATTCCATGATGTACTTGTCGTACGCGGTGGTGAAAACAACAGGAAACTTTACAGAGTGTTGTTTGAATATTTCAAAAGAGTGATTATCAGATAATTGAATGTCGACAAAAGCCAGATCGGGTTCAGCATTGTTTTGTAGCCATTGCAAAGTTTCTTTCACGCTTCCCAACTGGGCTATCACCTCGATAGATGGATCGATTACTTTCAGCATGGCTTCCAACTTGGCACGAGCCGGTAGTTCGTCTTCAATTATTATTGTTCTCATGACTTGTTAGTGGTGTAAGTGGAAGACTGACAATAAATTTTCCGTTCTCCTGGTAGGCTTTAATGGAGTTACCAGTAATTAACTGGAATCGTTCTGTTAGGTTTTTTAATCCAATTTGGGAGGAAGTTTGTTTATTGCCTTTCTCCTGGATTTCATTGATGATGATCAATTGATTCTCTTTAACATCTACAGTTATGTGAAGTGGCTTTTGTTCACTGATTTCATTGTGCTTCACTGCATTTTCAAATGCAACAAAAACAGAAGTGGGTGGAATTAGATAATCCTTTTCAGCCGATCCGTTAAACTGTTTCTTAATGATCAGTGCTTGTCCGAAGCGCAGGTGCAGCAGATCGGTATAACGATGGGTAAACTCCAACTCGTCCTCCAAAAGTACCAATGTGTGATCTTTTTGAATGAGTATATACCGGTAGACTTCAGCAAGGTTTTCAGTAAACAGATGGGCTTTATCTCCATCCGACTTTATCAAATAGGAGAGTGTGTTTAATGAGTTAAACATGAAGTGGGGATCAACTTGATTTTTGAGTGCAGTCAATTCAGCTTCGGCCCTGGCGCGTTGTAATTGTTCGTTCTTTACAGTTTCGCTTTCTTTTTCTTTTACCAGAAAAACAGTTTCGTAAACATGGGTTACAAATAGTACACAGATTACGTTGATGAGCACCACCATTTGGATAGCACTCCAATCTGTTTTGGGAAATCCGGCCCAGATGTACCACGTACAAAGCCACGCAATGGTAAGTGGTGCAGTATAGAAAACATTGTTCATTAAAAGCAGTATCAGTTTTTCAACAGGTTTGTCAAACCAGGTAAAGCGCTTGCGCGTACGAAACAATAGATAACGATTGCCTTGCCAGATAAGAAATGCCAGTGAAATGAAATACAAGTAGCCTAGCCAGTAAGAAAGATCAGTATAGTTAAGTGTACCAAATAATCCAGTTGCATTGGGAATGAGTAACCCAAAAAAGGGGATACCTATCCACCTGAAAGTATTGTCATCCAGTTTGATTTCTGAGTGAGCAATTCTTTTTTCCGCTTCATGCTTCAATTGTTCCGCTTCAGGCATTTCAATCCCTTTTGTATGGATAAAGTTCGCAAATTCAATCCATAATCAACTAAATTCATAATCTACTTAGATCTCTTTACGTCAACTTAAAAATAAAACTATGGAAGGATTAAACTATTGGGCCATTTTGGTTTCGGCTTTGTCTACTTTTTTGATTGGAGGGTTGTGGTATTCACCGGCTGTATTTGGAAAAGCTTGGATGAAGGAGAATGGGTTGACTGAAGAAGACTTAAAGAAGGGTAATATGGCTAAGATATTTGGTCTCGCCTTTTTAATGGGACTGATTGCGGCTATTAATCTGGCCATGTTCATGGGGCCTGAAGCTGATCTTTCTTTTGGGGCCTTTGCGGGTTTTGCTGCGGGTGCAGGATGGGTTGCTACTTTTGTGGGTACCCATTATTTATTTGAAAGAAAATCATTTAAATTATTTATGATTAATGCCGGCTACAGTATTGTCGCATTGACCATCATGGGTGTTATCCTCGGGGCATGGAAATAACGCACCAATACCTGAATCATAGATATGCAACCTTCTGACAAAATAATTGAGATAGCTGCGTTATTGAATTGTTCTGCTGAAATAGCTTTCAGTTATTTTTCAGAGAATGAACTGTTGGAAAAATGGCTCACTGCCAAAGCGGATGTTGTGATGGAGCCCGATGGTAAGTTTGAATTATTCTGGACTCCAGATGATCCCGACTTGACAAACAACAGTACCTATGGATGTAACGTATTGGCTGTTGATAAACCCAATTATTTTAACATTGAGTGGATGGGTAATGCTGAACAAAAATCATTCATGAATACGGAAAGGCCGCTGACGAACGTCACTGTAATTTTTAGCAGAGAAGGTAGTACATGGACAAAGGTGACACTTATCCATACTGGATGGCGGCCGGGCAAGAACTGGGAAGGAGCAAGGTTATACTTTGTGAAGGCTTGGAGCGGAGCGTTTAAGGAATTGGAGAAACTCGTGAATGGAAAATAGGGTAAACTTAAAGAACGTTTGAAATCAAAATGGACCGTTATGGAAAGAATCATGAAGTTTATTCTCGTATCGATTATTATTTTATTCATGGGCTGTCAACCCCCTCAGCGTAAAAATCAATCTGAAGTTGTACACCCATTGGCAGGAGAGTGGCGTAACCTGACACTCAAAGTGGAGATGGATAAGCAACATGGTGAGCCGACCAGCATCTTTGATGTGAACGAAAACACATGGGAAGAACAATTGCAGATCAGACCTATTAAGACCTACTTTAGAAATGATGGCACGTTCAACTCTGAACATTTCAATTTGCAGGATAGTCTAGTGTTAAACCCAAAAGGAACGTGGACATCCACTGATAAAGAAATCACGATGATTACAACCGACCCATTTTCTGATACTACAGCCTGTAGCTACACGATAAAGGACAATGTTGTCACCTTCGGCTGTTGGGTGGACTGGGATGAAGACGGTGAAAAAGATGATTGGTACCTGGGCACACAGAAGAAATACTAGCCCGGCTTGACCAACCAAAAAATAGATTCATAGTTAAATACGGTAAAGGAAAAAATATTATCTGTAGGTGATCCTGCCGGGTGCGCCTTATTGGTTGCATCGAAGGTGAGTTGTTTTACTTCCTTACCATCGATCGATACTTTAAACACTTGAAAATTACCTTTTTCATCGGGTGCAATATAAGCTACCCACTTTTGGTCATGGGAAAGCGCAATGCCGGAATACAATTGATCGCTATTAAAAGAATGAATTTTTTTACCAGGTTTTCCGTCAATCGGAACGATATGAATTTCTTTTAGTTCTGGAGTGACCACATACTCAATTACAAGATTCTTACTGTCATTCATCCATTGTGAGTCCGTAAAACTTCCTTCTTCAAGCCCGGGAGGTACCAACTCAACTTGTTCGCTGGTGGGTTCTCCAGTTTCCTGATCCATACCAATCAAAAAAAGTTTATTGATACGATCGGATGTGGGGGCAGTGTTAGAGACTATCCATTTGCCATCAGAAGACCAACGAGGCCATCCAGTTTCATAACCACCTTTCGAGAGAGGTTTTCCCTTGGAGGCATCATTGTTAGGCTGAATCCAGATGTCGTCTGTGCCATCAGCATGGGTGTGAAAGGCAATCCATTTATCATTGGGCGACCAGGCCATACCCTGATCTTCCGAGTAGGAAGCACGAACTACAACATCCGGCTCATCTTTTGGCTGATTCATGTCAAAGTTAACATAACCAATTTCCTGTGTGATGTCCGGATAATTTCTATCGTCCATTACCCTTCTCCAGTTGCCATAGGTAAAAGAGAGTAGTTTGCCATTAGGGTGCCAGTGCGATATTTCAGACATGAATGTGGTAATTGGTTTTGATTCTCCACCATCGCCATCGACAGCAGCAATAAACACTTTATAATCTTGCAGCCTGAAAAGTACTGATCCATCTTCAGCCACCGATGGCGCATAGCTATCACGAGAGAAACTGGCCAATTGAGTTCTGGTTTTTGATTCTAGATTATATTTCTGAAGGTCAACTACTTGCTTTTCATTGGCCAAACTGAAATACAGAAATTTACCATCTTGAGAAAATGCGATGGGGCCATAGCTATCGGCTTTTATTATTTCTGAATCACCATCTGCAAGATCAAGTTGTATGAAACGCTTTTCATTTTCCTCTACAATTCCGGCAAAGGAGCTAGTTGATGGATTCCACTGTATGGATTCGATAAGTGCTCTTTCGGTAACTACGCTTTCGTTTTCACCGGTGGCATCCATTATCCATAATTGTGTTTTTCCATTTGCTTTTGAAAGTCCCGCTACTTGCTTTCCATCTGAAGACCATGTCAGGTCTTTGATGTCTCCTCTTTCAAGTTGCAGAGATTTGTTGGCATCATTGAAGCTTCTTTTTTCAGGCCATAGGGGAGTGCCTTCCTTTGTTTCTAAATTATAGTCATACCAGTATTCTCGTTCACCACCGATTTCATAAGTGATCAGGTGCTTACTATCGGGCAGCCAGTTGAGCGTAATCACGAAAGTGCCGTGTTTCTCTAATTCAAATGTAGCTCCCCCAACAACTTGTTGTACTAAAATTTGTTTGCGATCGGAATAGGCAAAAAGTTTGCCGTCAGGTGATATTGCACCAAAGGGATCGCGATAGGCTACTGGTCCTTTCTGTTTTACCGCTTTTATAAATTGAATTTGAGGAGCGCTTTGTTCCTCTCTTTTTTCAGTTTGACAACCAAGCAGAAAGCAGAACAGAATAAGGAGTAAATTTTTTAACATAATCTTAAAGGATAAAATACAGGATAAATAATATGATCAACAGAATAGCTACCCACTTGAAACCTGTGCTATACTCAGCGAACTCGTAACCACAAATGTGGCATACTTTGTTCTTGGCATCAGTTTCCATTGCACATGCGGGGCATTCTTTCATTTTCATTAAAACAGATACTTATGGGTTCAACATCCAGAATATTACCTGGTAACTGAATACCGTATACGATATGATATCTTCAACTGGAGAAAAGGAGGGATGCGTTTTGTCGGTGGCATCATAAGTCAATTGCTTGACAACCTTTCCATCAATTGAAACTTTGAAAACTTGGTAATTGCCCTGATTGTCTGGAGCAATGTAAGCTACCCATTGGCGATCGTGTGATAGGCTTATTCCTGAATATTGTTGATCACTTTTATAGGTATGTATTTTTTTAATTACACTTCCGTCTTTTTTCAATACATACAATTCTTTATGCTGAAGATCTGGAACATATTCGGTGACTAGCGTTTCACTGTCCTTCATCCAATGTGCGTCAGCAAATGCACCGGGCATGCCTTTGTTTGGAACGAGCACTTTTTGAGGGGTTGTGATTTTGCCCGTTTCCTGATTAATACCAATGGTGAATATTCTTTTGACGCCATCAGCCTGACTGGTATATACGATCCATTTTCCATCGGGCGACCAACGTGGTCTTCCAGTTTCGCTTCCTCCTGTTGATAACGGAACACCACGGGTGGAATCGCTGTTGGGTTGTATCCAGATATCATCTGTACCATCTGCGTGCGTATGAAAGGCAATCCATTTTTTGTTGGGTGACCAGCACATCCCCTGATCCTCTGAATAGGAGGAGCGTACAACTACATCGGGTTTATCGGTGGGTAGGTTCTGATCAAAATGAATGTATCCGATCTCCTGTGAAATATCGGGGTAATGCATGTCGTCCATCACACGCCTCCAGTTGCCATAGGTGAATGAAAGTTCTTTTCCAGTGGGATCCCAATAAGAAAGTTCGGACATGAATGTAGTCGCTGGTTTAGACTCCTTGCTTTCGCCTTCAGTGGTTGCAATGAAAACGCGATAGTCTTGCAATTTGAATAATACGGAGCCATTACTGGCTACACTAGGGTCATAACTGTCTCTTGAAAATGAAGCTAGTTTTTTGTGCTTTTTGGATTTGAAATCGTAGCCATGCATGTCAATTACTTTCTTATCATTCGCTTTGCTATAGTAAAGCGTATTTCCATCTGGTGAGAAAGCGATGGAACCGTAACAATCGACATCTATTAATTCACTTTTTTCATCCCCCAAGTCCATTTGAATTTTTCGCTTACCATTGATTTCAATTATTCCCGCTAATGTTTGGCTGGCAGGATTCCATTTAGGAGATGCAATAAATTCTTTTTCGGCAATGATTTTTTCATTTTGACCATTAGTATCCAACAGCCACAGTTGTGATTTACCATTTACGCGTGAAGTTCCAACCACCTTATCTTTTGACCAGCTGAGCTCTTTTAATTGAGAGCGATCAATGGTAATTCCCTGATCAGTAAATGTTTTAATCTCAGGCCAAAGTGGTGTTGCATTTCTACTTTTTAGATCATAGGCGTACCAAAAATTCTTTTCTCCTCCTATTTCATACGTGATGAGATGTTGGCTATCCGGGAGCCAATCCAGGGTGATAACAAAAGCCCCATGTTTTTCGAGTTCGTAAGTTGCCCCACCTTCAACCTGTTGCACAAATATTTGGTTGCGATCGGAGTAGGCCAATTTATTTCCATCTGGTGAGATGGCACCAAATGGATCGCGATAAGCTACAGGACCTTTTTGCTTTACGATCTTAACAAACTGGAGCGAGGGTAAATTTTGTGCTATGCACAGTTGGGTTGAGCATAACAAAAGCCACAGAATGAAAAGATTCTTTGAGGACATAACTTAAATTTAATAAAATTCAGTGGTTAACAGTTGAAATGGAGATATTAGTGGTATGGTAAAAAATACGCTATCCTTTCTGATGATTATGACGCTTTTAAGTGCCTGTAGTACACAGACTGAAAGTGAATCGAGATGGTGTGATCGGCTGCCACGAGAAGCCAACGCGCAATTTCAAAAATCAGACTTTTCGAATAATTGGTTTGAGGTGTATGAGGTTCAGGATAGCATTTATGCGATATACGAACCTTATCAATGGCAGGAAGTGATTTCTTATCTGATTATTGGAAAAGAATTTGCCTTGCTATTTGATACAGGTAATGGTATTGGCGATATCAAGGAAGTAGTTGAGAAAATTACTTCTTTGCCGATTCGTGTGCTGAATTCTCATTCGCATTACGATCATGTGGGTGGAAATGCGAATTTCGATTATATCTATGGAATGGATACTGAGTTTACCCGATTGAGAAAACAAGGCTTACCTCACGAGCGTGTTGCGGAGGAAGTATCATCAGAAGCATTGTGTAAACCGCTACCTGAAGGTGTTGTTGCAGAAGAACACGTTATCAGGCCTTATGAAATTGATGAGTACGTTGCGGAGGGTTTTACTCTTGATTTAGGTAATCGCCTGGTTGAGGTGATAAGCATTCCAGGACACACGCCAGATGCAATTGGTTTGTGGGATAAGGAGAATGGATTGCTATGGACGGGTGATACTTTTTATCAAGGTGCAATTTGGTTGTTTGCCAAAGAAACCAACTTAGATGACTATAAGCATTCGATTAAAAGATTAGCAGAGATATCAAAATCATTAAAGCATTTGCTCCCAGCGCATAATGTTCCTCTGGTGGAGCCAACACTACTTGTGGAACTTGATGATGCATTAGGCCAAATAGAAAATGATAAAGTGAAAGGATCAGATATAAAAAATGGAAGAATCCGTTACACATTTGATCATTTCACTATTCTAATGAATAAGAATTAGCCTTTTCTGTTGTTTTCAACAAATAGGGCTAGCCTGTTCATCGCTACTTCCAAATCCTTCTGTGTAAAGCAAGAGTGCACCAAACGAAACTGTCCATGTTGGGTGTGACCAAATCCATTGCCAGGTGTAAGCAAGATGCCTGTCTGCTGGTACAAATCATTCCAGAGCTCAGTTTCAAGTGCTTGCTTATTATCTTTTAAAAATTCCGATAAGTCTAACCATACGAAAAGGCTTCCATGCGCTGGGGCATAGGGAACTTTGAGCTTTCTCAAGCAACGCACAACTGTTAAATAGTTTTGGGTTATTAATTGTTGATTGGTGCTTATATACTTTTCAATGAAATCATCATCACTAAAAACCAACTCAAACATCCACTGGGTATAATTGGAAACCATAGAAGGGCCATTCAGATTATTATAAGCCTCGAGGAAAGTTTTATTTAAGGAATAAACCATGCCCACCCGAAAACCAGATGCGCCAAAATCTTTAGACAGTGCATACCAGTGATGCAAGTAGTCACTTTGTTTCTCTTGCATGATGTTGGCAAAAGAATAAAAAGTAACTGGCGCTGGGTAGTCGTTTTTCAATTCCGGATGCTGAGTATTGATGAGTGATAAACTATAAATCTCGTTAACGATCAAGTGAATACTATTTGATATACACCAATCAGCAAATTCGTTAAGCTTCGTTTGGGAGTACATTCCACCTGTTGGGTTGTCCGGATTAGTGATTACCAATATGCGAAAACGCTTTCCCTGGCTTTTAATTTCTTTTAGTGCAGTTTCTAGGTGATCAATCGAAAGGAGAGGACCATTTTTTAAATCTTCAATGTTGTGATGAGTAATGAGATCATACCTTTCAAGACCCGATTTGTTTTGCATGTCTTGCTTATAAACAGGATAGCAAGGTGCTGGGAACACTGCCACATCACCGGGCTCTCCCAAAATCCAGGAGGTAAGATCAATAACAGAAGTGGCGCCAGCAGAGATGGCCAGGTGTTCTGGATTAATCTCACAATGGGTTAAGAATTTCGTATAGAAACTCGCGACTTTTTCTCTAAAAGTTGGAGAGCCTGTACTGTTTGTATAGTTGGCTACCCAGTCGGGTATCTCATTCTGACTTGCCAATTGCTTCATGTGTGTCTTAAGAATTGGCCAACTCAGTTTATTCTCGGCAATGTTCAGTGGAAAAGTGCCCTCAGGATTCTCGGTTTCATGATACAAATTCTCTAATGCTTCGAAGTAAGCTTCAAAATCGATACGAAGAACAGATTGGGATGCTACCTGACCGCGTTGTGAAAGAGGGTTGTTCAATGGAAATTATTTTAATGATACGTTTGAATGCTAAAATATGGATTTTAAGGGTGATCATTTTAATCGTTGCTGACAATGGCTCTGTTTTGAGCCTGACAGTATTGGGCTAGGCGGACTTTATGGATTATTATGGGTTTACAGGATGGCCTTTACCCATTGAGTTCTTAGTTTTGTTCCCCGTATAAAAAGGCATAAAAACTGGCATTTTTGCTGATTTCTGAAACAAAACAGCTCAAAATGCATTTAACCTGTGTATCCCCTTTAATTATTCACTTTCATGAATAGAAAAATTGTACTAGGAATTGTATTCATTGTCATAATAGGCGGAACAATTGTCTTCAGTAACTTCCTAATTAGCCAAAAGGAACTACCGCCTCAGCGTCCTAAAACTGAGATTAAGAATTATGTCAGTGTGGTGCCAGTAGCTTATCAGCCTATACCCGTGTCTATTGAAGCTTTTGGAAGAGTGGGGTCTTCACAGCAGCTTAATCTTGTGGCAGAGGTTGGAGGTAAACTCTTACCAGGGAATATTTCGTTTAAAGAAGGAACAAATTTTAGACAAGGAGATATTCTGGCAAAAATTAACAACAGCGAACAATTGCTGAATCTTCAGAGCAGAAAGAGTAATTTTCTCAACCTTGTAGCTTCTGTTCTTCCTGATTTAAAAATTGATTTTCCGGATAACTATGATCAGTGGGACGCTTACTATAATAACATTGATCTCGATAAGACCCTTCCTGTTTTACCTAAAGAATTAACACCCAAAGCAAAAGCATTTTTGGCCACTAAGAATATTCTAAGTGAATACTTTGCCATAAAAAGTCTGGAGGAAAATTTAAGTAAGTATACACTGATAGCACCCTACAATGGGAGTATACAATCCGTTTCAATTGAAATCGGATCAGTTGTAAATCCCGGTTCGGTAGTAGCAAGTATCATTCGCACCGACCGCCTGGAGTTAAAAATTCCTATTGAACTGAAAGACTTTGAAAATATCTCTATCGGAACCAAGGTATCAATATTTCAGGAGGGTAGTGAGAATAAATCATGGACAGGTAAGGTGGTTAGGAAGGCTGACTTTGTAGATGCCAACACGCAATCGGTAAGTGCATACGTAAGCATTGAAAGCCCAAAAGGTGATGTGTACGATGGTATGTATTTGAGAGCTGTAATTCCAGGGAAAGTAGTAAAGGAAGGAATGCGCATACAGCGAAGTATAGTCCAGAATAAATCGGAAGTATTTGTTGTAGAAGACAACAAGCTGCAAACAAAAAAAATCAACATTGCTCAGATTACACAAGATGAAGTAGTCTTTAATGGACTGACTCCTGGATCGATGCTGGTAGTTGATGCACCTTCTAATGCTTCAAATAATATGGTCGTTGAGATAATTAAAGACTAACAACTATGAGAGCTTTAGTCACATTTTTCGTCAGGTATCCTATCTGGGCCAATGCAATTATAATTGTTATAGGAATATTTGGTGTTCTGAGCTATACACTGGGTTTGAAGAAATCTTTTTTCCCTGAGCGTACGCCACAAAATATTACCATCACAATGCTTTACCCTGGAGCATCGCCTGAAGAGGTAGAGGAGGGGGTAACTGTAAAAATTGAAGAAGCAATTAAAGGGATAGTGGGTATTGATGAAGTCACCTCTGTTTCTTCAGAGAACAGTGCCAGTATTTCTATCAAGACTCTTGATGACTACGATCTGGAAGAGGTAACAACCGAAGTGAAAAATGCGGTAGATCGAATCAATTCATTTCCATTGAATGCAGAGCCGGCAATTGTCTTTAAAGAAAAAGCTACCAGTATTGCGATGTTTATGGGCGTGAAAGGAAATGTTTCGCTTCAGGATCTTAAGCTGGCGGCAGAAAAGGTAGAAGATGATTTTTTAAATTCTGGATTAATTTCTCAGGTTCGGCTTTCTGGGTTTCCTGACCTTGAAATCTCAATAGACGTTCCAGAGGCATCTTTAAGACGGTACGGCATTACCTTTGATCAGGTGGCAATTGCTGTAAGAAGCAACAATCGCGATATATCAGGAGGCTCTATTAAGACTACATCGGAGGAAATAAAAATCAGGGCTAATTCCAAATCATTTGATCCAAGCTTCATTGAAGAAATTATCATTCGCGCGAACCCTGACGGCACAAAACTATTACTCAGAGATGTAGCCGATGTACAGATGAAGTTTGCGGATTTACCCAATGCGGTATACTCCAACAATGAAAGAGCAGTTTCCATTATCGTATCAAAACTACCAGAAGAAGACATTGCTGGTATCAGTTCTTATGTGGATGACTATGTAAATGATTACAATGCAAAAAGTTCCAATATCGAGTTGTTCACCTATTTCAACTTCAATGAAATTTTACAGGAAAGATTGGTACTACTCACCAAAAACTTCGGAGTAGGGCTTTTTCTTGTTTTAGTTACGCTGGGATTATTCCTTTCACTAAGACTCTCTTTCTGGGTAGCAGCGGGTATTCCTCTCTCATTTTTGTTCATGTTTATTGTTGGAGATTTTGCGGGCATTACCATCAACATGCTTTCTTTGTTTGGTATGCTATTGGTGGTGGGTATTCTGGTGGATGATGGAATTGTAATTGCTGAAAATATTTATACCCACTTTGAGAAAGGCAAAGACCCGCAGACTGCAGCCATTGATGGTACAATGGAAATGGTTTCTTCCGTGTTTACTTCTGTAACTACCACGATTGTGGTGTTTACAAGTTTGATCTTTCTGGATAATGGAGGCTTCACCAAAGAGATGGCCATTGTGGTAATTGCTTGCCTTGCTTTTTCAATGGTGGAGGCATTCTTCGTATTGCCCGCCCACCTTTCCAGTAAATGGATTTTATCTAAACGTGAAAAAAGCAGCGGCCCATATATCCGGTTTAGGAAAGGTATGGAAAAGGCAATTGATTGGGTCAGAATTAAATTGTACGCCAGGTTATTGAGTTTTTTTATTAAATACCGTTGGGCTTCGGTTACGCTTCCATTGGCATTCTTTATTATCATGGTATCCATGCTAATGGGTGGGCAAATAAAATTCAGCATATTCCCGGTGCCCCCAGCAGATGACATTAATGTTAATCTGGTTTTAAAACCGGGTACAAGAGAAAATATTACAGAATCGTATCTGAGAAAATTTCAGGACTCTGTTTGGGCTGTACATGAAGAAATACAGAAGGAGTACAATTTTCAAGACTCTGTAATTAGCACAGTGGATTTGGTTGTGGGTTCTCAAAACAATGGAAGTACCTCCGGTAGCCACGTGGGTAGGTTGGGAATTAATTTTGAAAACCTCGATGAAAAAAATATAGCAGCATTTGATATTAGTAATCGAATAAGAAAAAAGATTGGTGATGTCCCAGAGGCAGAGCAATTCTCTATTGGCAATGTGAATTATTTTGGAAAACCAATTTCAGTAAGCTTGAAGGGGAGGAACATTACGGAATTGGAATCTGCAAAGGCTGAACTTAAGGATCAGTTGGATCAGATCAGTACCGTGAAAGATGTTACGGACAACGCATCAATTGGCCAGCGTGAGATAAAGTTGGAATTGAAGCCACTGGCGTATTTCCTGGGTTTGACTCATCAGGATATTACAAAGCAAATAAGGCAAGGTTTCTTCGGTGAGG
Organism: Cyclobacteriaceae bacterium; assembly: GCA_049289315.1. Classification (GTDB taxonomy): domain Bacteria; phylum Bacteroidota; class Bacteroidia; order Cytophagales; family Cyclobacteriaceae; genus ELB16-189. The sequence goes on along the minus strand of JBATLM010000031.1, from coordinate 6,151 downwards.
AGGTGCAAAGACTTCAGATTGGAACGGATGAAGTAAAGGTATGGGTGAGATATCCACAGGAAGACAGGTTAAATATTGCGCAGCTCGAATCGATGAAAATAAAAATGGCCACTGGTGCGGAGTATCCGTTGACGGAGTTGGCTAATTATACGATCGAAAGAGGCGTGATCTCGATTAACCATTTCAATGGAAAGAGAGAAATAAGAGTAGAGGGAGAATTGGCGCAGACGGATGCGAGCTTGCCAGATGTGTTACAAAAAATAACAGAGGAGGTAATGCCTCCAATTTTGGCCAAGTACCCTGGCATTGAATATACATTTGAAGGACAATCTCGAAGGGCAGCTAACGAAGGGGCATCCTTTCTTAAAATTTTGGTTCCCATCGTTATCCTACTTTTCTTAATCGTAACACTCAACTTTAGGTCGCTACTACAAGCAGTAATGATAATTGTAATTTTAATTCCTCTTGGGTTTGCTTGTGCAGTATTTGGACATTGGGTGGAGGGTGCTGTTTTTTATGCAACTATTAGTGGGTATGGAATCCTGGCACTTTCAGGTGTAATTATTAATGATGCGGTGGTAATGCTGGATAGATTCAATCATTATCTCAGAGAAGGAATGTCTGTGATTGAAGCTGCCTATCAGTCGGGGATCGCTCGTTTTAGAGCTATTATCTTGACGTCTCTTACTACAGTGGCAGGTCTTTACCCGCTTATTCTTGAGACCAGTTTCCAGGCGCAGTTTATTATTCCAATGGCTATTTCGCTGGCCTGGGGAGTATTGATGGGTACTTTCTTTATCCTGTTGTTCTTCCCGGTAATAGTATTGGTGGTGAATGACATGCGTGTGTACTTCAAGTGGTTTATCAAAACAATTTTTAACAGTAATGTACCCAAGCCTAAAAAAGAAGAGGTTGAACCCGCTGTTAGAGAACTTCAAAAGGGACTTCAATATTAATGAGTAAGGTTTTGACTAGAATATTATTAACAGGCTGTTGTATAATAGTTTCCGGATGGTGTTTGGCTCAGGAAAATTTGAATTTGGAAAGTGCCATACGCCTGGGATTGGATAAAAATTTTTCTATTCAAATAGAAAACCAAAGAGTAGAAGTAGCTAAGAATAATAACACATTGTGCAACGCAGGAATGTGGCCTAGTGTTAATGTAGGGGCCACCCAATCCCTTAGCCGTACGGAGATCGACAACCCTGCAAGCTTCCTGTCTTCAGGTAATATAAAGGGAAGTTCCCTGAACCCAACAGTAGGTGCAGCCTGGACTTTATTCAATGGTTTTAATGTCCGCATTTCAAAAGATAAACTTGATTTTCTGGAGCAACAGAGTATGGGCAATGCTCAGGTGGTAGTTGAAAATTCAATTCAATCTATTATTCTGGCTTATTATACTGCCTTGTTGGAGGAAGAGCGATTGAATGTTTTTAAAAGAACACTAAAGCTGTCCAGTGATAGGTATGAATACGGAAAACTGCGAGGTCAGATTGGTACCGCAGTTACTTTCGACATCCTTCAGGACAAGAGTGCTTACCTGACGGATTCATCCAATTACATTCAACAAGTTCAGAATTTTAACAATGCAGTGCGCAACTTGAACTTGTTGATGGGTGTAGATGTGGATGAAACCTTTGAGTTGTCAGATTCATTAACTGTAGCGCCTCAACAGTTCGATAGAGATGATTTATTTGCCAGGATGACATCAAATAATAGCAACCTTAAAAACCAATACCTCAATCAGGAAATTTTTAAGAGAGACGTGTTGCTGGCCAGGTCAAGCATGTATCCACTTGTTTCTTTAAACCTAAACGGATCAAGCAACCGACAAACTCAGGATTTAAGTTCTGCCGTATTTGCGAGTGGTCAAACAGGTGATTCAGGTATTAAATCAAGCACACTAAATTATACGGCAGGGATAACCCTGAGTTTTACGTTATTCAACGGAGGAAAGATCAGGACACAATTAGAGAATGCACGTGTAAATGAACAGATAGCATTGATTCAGGTTTCTGAATTGAAGGCCAGTTTGAAGAATAATCTTATCAGTAACTTTGATCAATATAATTTAAGATCAAGCCTTCTTTCCATTGCCAAAGAAAATGTGGAAACAGCAACACTGAATTTGCAATTGGCAACAGACCGCTATCGGAATGGAACTATTTCTTCCTTTGATTATCGTGATATTCAGATCAATTACCTGACCAGCTCATTGAATTACCTTCAGGCTATTTACAGCGTAATTGAAACAGAAACTGAATTGATGCGATTGACAGGTGGATTGTCTGCGGCCTACGATTGATAGCAGCTTAAAAGTAATACACCAATTTCTTATGAGAGTCTTCGAAGGACTCACGTATGTAGAATTGAATAGCCTTTTCGCGAACGGCCCTTGTTGTCACTTCAAGTTGAAGGGCTCCTTTTTCTTTTACTCTTCTTTTAATTTCATCCATCAGCTGCTTACCTACTCCATTGTTTCTGTAGTTGGGTTTGACAAACATTTCCTGTACCTCTGCCACCTTGCCGGCATGATGCAGTAAGGTTTGAATATGACAACTTGCATAACCAACCAAATCATTACCATCAATTGCTACCAGATAAATGAAATAGGGGTTGAGAATATTCTCACCGTAAAGTGTTCTCATTAAGCCCTCATCAAAGACTTTACCTTGCAGCTCACAAATGAACTGGTACACATCGGCCAAGTCTTTAAGGGAAGCCTTCCTGATGAGAATAGCCATTGGCTAAATCATTTTTTATACTTATCAAACCACGCCAGAATGTGATCAATTTTTGTAATCAACTGACTAGGCCTGTTAGCTATGTAATGGTATGAACCAGGCACTTCCACCAAAGCAGTCTCAATCTTTCTGATCTTTAATGCGTGATACAATTGTTTGGCTTCCGATAATGGAGTACGCATATCTTCTGAGCCCACCATCACCAGGGTAGGGCATTTAATATTTCCCACCAAAGAGATAGGCGAAAACTTCATATACGTTTCCATATTTTCCCAAGGCTGCCCGGGAAACCTGGAATTGGCGTAACCATAATAATTATCGGCTGTTAACGTCTTACTGATCCAGTTCATTACAGGTTTTACTACAGCAGCAGCTCGAAAGCGATCATTTTTACCAATCATCCACGCACTCATAATTCCACCGGCACTTCCACCCGTTACAAATAGATTCTGTTCATCAACAAAACCCTTTTTGATTACTGCATCCACTCCATCCATTACGTCATCATAATCGTTGCCTGGATAGTTGTGGTACAATTCGTTTCCAAACTTTTCACCATAGCTGGTGCTGCCACGTGGATTAGGATAGAAAACAACATAACCACCTGCTGCAAGCAGTTGCATCTCGGGTGAAAAACGATCTCCGTAGTTGGCGATGGGCCCACCATGATTTTCGACAATCAAAGGATATTTTTTACCTGCTTCAAAATTGGGCGGCTTTACTATCCAGCCTTGCACATCGTAATTGCCAACAGAAGCCTTCCACCAAATCTCTTCCACCTTACCCAATTGCCTGAAGTCCAGAAGGTCGCTATTGAGTGAAGTGATTAAATTGACTTTGCTGCTGCCCTTATCCAAAACAGCCAATTCACTGGGATGCTCAGGTGTGGTATGGGTAAAGGCAAATCTACCAGAATTGGATATGGAGTAAGATCCACCTCCGTAAGGCCTTGCAGGATCATCACCGCCAAGGTTATTGGTAATGAGTGAGGTCTTCCCTGCAATTGTAACATAGCCAATTTTTGTATTGCCTTTGTCATCGTATTGAAAGTAAAGTCCTTTTCCTTCGCTGTCCCACACTGGATTATTGACATCACGATCTAGTTTCGTGTCGATTTCTTTTTTGCCCGATCCATCAAGGTTCATCAGATACAATCTTGTGATTTGATAAGTCTGAGTACGGTCATCAAAACCCAGGTATGCGATGGTCTTTCCATCAGGGGAAATGGATGGACTGTGATCGGGGCCTTTGCGGTTGGTAAGTGTGGTGAACTTTCCGTCTGCTACCGTTACCGAGTACAGTTCAGAGTTATCAAAATCGTATTCCCAATCTTCGGTTCTGTTTCCGGAAAAAATTAATTGACTGCCATCTTTTGACCAAATAGGAGAGCTGCGGTGTTGAAAATCACCACTTGTGACCTGTCGTGCAGTTCCACCTTCTGAAGGAATAACAAACACGTGTGAATAGCCTGGCTCCATATACCCAGATCCATCGGCTTCATGTTTGAATCGTGTGGTTACTCTTGGGGCATCTGCCCATTTCGCTCCGTCAGGTTTTGAAGGGGGTTTTACCAAAGACAATTCATTGCCGGGTACATGCATAGAGAATGCAAGTTGTTTTCCATCTGGTGACCACGCCAACCCTCGCGGAGATCGGTTGAGTTGTGTCAATCTTGCTGTGTGCCCACTCTTTATCCAATAGACGTATACCTCAGCGCCTTCGCCTTTGCTACTCACAAAGGCAATGCGGGTGCCATCGGGCGACCATGCAGGACTACTTTCTCCTACATCATTAGTGGTTAATTTTTCATGCTCTGTTCCATTTGAATTGACGATCCATAATTTTCCTTCTCTTCGGTCGGTCATTATGTTCATGCCACGTCTTACATAGACTACCTGACTTCCATCAGGTGATATTTGGGGATCAGCCACCCACTCTAATTCAAAGACATCCATTCTACTGAAAGGAGTTTTGGTTTGAGCGCTGGAAATCAATTGAGCGAGAACAAAAAGCGTGGCAAGTACCCTGATTTTCATGGTTTTCTTTTATTGGTAAAACAGTGATTCACAATCAAACCAATGTAAGAATTTGCCAAATGATTTGGAAGCTCTATTTGCTGTGTGGCAATGCCGGTACAATTTGCGGAATGACGAAAGGCTGAAAACGGAAAAAGCCGGTACTACCGGCTTTAATGATTGAATAATATGAAGATGTTATTCTGGTTTGATCAATTTTACATTGACTGCAGAAGGACCTTTCTGCCCCATTTCCACCTCAAAAGTTACCTTATCTTTTTCTTGTATGGGTTCACTAAGTGCGTTGACATGAACGAAAACACTTTCCTGAGATTCCGTGTCTTTAATAAACCCGTATCCTTTGGCATCGTTGAAAAACGTTACACTTCCTTTTCTAATTAAATCAGCTGGATCAATAGGTGCTTGCTTGGGAATGCTCACCTCAATGTCTTCGAGCTTCACAGCCACTTTTTTCTTCAGGGGATCTGGAGGAGTAGAGGTAATGTTGCCAAATTCGTCCACATAGGCCAACATATCGTCAAGGCTACTTTTGGTAGGATTAGCCTTTCTTTCTTGCATTTTTTGCTCCTTGTCGTCTCTTTTCTTTTGCTTTTTCTTCTCTTTTTGTTTTTTGTTCCAGGTCTCCTGCGATTTTCCCATAAATTGTTTTGGTCCGTTAATAATTGATTTAAGCTGATTTCAAATGAATTGATGAAGGGAGCCTTCGTAAAATCAGATGAAGGTTACAAAGGTACGATATTTTGAGCATTTATAGAAGACGGAAGAACCAATTAGAACCTGACAAACAATAAATACCGCAGGAAACGGAATGGCTTTCCAATAGTAGGTTTCTGTTGTTATTGCTTTAGATAATGCCTAAAATCGAAAGCTTAAACCATTTATCATGCGACAAATTTTACTCACTATTCTTCTGGTCGGTTCTTTATCGGCAATTGGCCAGTCTGTTTCTCAACAATCATTTCAGGATCTGGAGTACCGATCCATCGGCCCCTTCAGAGCAAGCCGAACAGTGGGAGCTGTTGGTATTCCATCACAACCCAATGTGTTCTTTATGGGGGTAAACAACGGAGGCGTATGGAAATCGGATGACTATGGCCGTACCTGGAACCCCATATTTGACGATCAACCTACAGGTTCGATCGGAGACATTGCTGTATCGCCTTCTAACCCTAACATCATTTATGTAGGGAGTGGAGAGGGATTACATCGACCAGACCTTAGTGTAGGTGATGGTATTTTTAAATCCGTTGACGGAGGTAAAACATGGTCGCACGTTGGACTGGATGATGTACAGCAAGTAGGTAGATTAATTGTACACCCAACCAACCCTGATATTGTTTTTGTTTCAGGCTTGGGGCACCCTTACGGTCC
>JBATLM010000030.1:0-2031 GCA_049289315.1 Cyclobacteriaceae bacterium | reverse complement strand
AATGTGGCCGCTACAAATGCCTGCGCAGTATGCCCGGAAGGAAAGGAATTAGGCATTCCAGTATCCGGTCTTGGCACGGAAGTGAATTTCTTCACCGGAAAAACAATGGCTGTCATCAACATTTCAGACTTTGCCAACAACCACATCTGCGTTGAGAAATTATGTTGCCCTTTAATCCCCAATGCATTTAAGGTGACTACTCCTGCAATAGGAGCATACTGTAAGTAATCATCTATGTGAGAGCGGAATGTTGAAAATTTTTCATTGCGCTCCTCATACAAGTCTGCCCTTCCGATAAAGTCGATATCCACAACAGCAAGTAGCCCAGCTCCCCCCAAGATAATTGGAGCTTTAATCGCCTTTCTAAGGCTAATTTGACTCAACTCTTTTTTTACACGCACAGAATCTATTTGAGCGCTGACGCCATGAAAAGTGCACAAGCAGATAACAAGCGTAATAATGCGTAACTTAATCATTGGGTAGGTTTAGGTTTATACCCCATACGCCTAAGCATTTCAAAAGGTGGGTTAGAAAATTTATATTTTTCTTTACCAACCATTTCCTCGAATACTGCGTATTGTCAAGGCTTGAGAAGTAATTTTTAAAAAGGGTTATCGAAGATCGAGACCTACATAAACTGCTGGATTCCTGTAGGAAAGGGAATCGTAATAGTCAGGATCGGCTATATAAGGAGTACTATGCCTATGCTATGGGTATCTGTCTGCGTTATTCAAGAACCAGAGAGGAGGCGGTAGAAATTGTGAACGATGGATATATCAAGATTTTCTCTAAACTGGATTTGTACTCAAATGGATTGTCATTTAAGGGATGGTTAAGGAGGATTATGATCAATGCGGCAATTGATTACTTCCGAAGAAACGAAAAACATTATAATAGCCTTGATATTTCACATGGTCAATATGAAACCACAAGCGAAACGATCCTCGATCAACTGGCTGAAGAAGAAATCATTAAAGCCATCCAAAGGCTACCTCCTTCTTACCGCATGGTTTTTAACTTATTCGTTATTGAAGGTTATAAACATGAAGAGATTGCCAACCAGCTCAATATTAGTACCGGCACCTCAAAATCAAATTTAGCTATAGCCCGCAATAAGCTTCAAAAGATTTTATTACTAGAACATAGTAAGCAAATAAGCAGAGAGAAAAATGGATGACAGTAAATTCGATAAAGGCATAAGAGAGAAACTAGGTGACTACGAAGCGCCCGGATTCGACCCAGCTGCATTGGCTTCACTCCATCACCAAATGGCTGCCATTACAGTTACACCATGGTATGCTACCTATAGAACAGAACTAATTGTCGGCAGCACCGTATTCTTATCTGCGTTGCTCATCATCTGGAGCCAGTGGATGTTTACTCAAAACAGTACAGCCGATTTAGAGGCAGAAATACTTGCACTGAAAAGTCAGAATGAAAACGCTGACCAAATGAGACAGGAATTGAATCAGCTCAAGGCAATGAAACCTGATACCATCCGTATTATTGAGTTTCAGGAACAGCCTTCAACCATCTACCTTTCCCTTCTAAGAAAAATTGATCTACTGGAGACCGAGCTAAAAACTTTGTTTGATGAGACTACAAAAAGCAATGAAATACTATTGACTCAACTTAACGACAAAACTCCTGCATCACCTTTAATTTCGAATGAACCTACAGCATCCTACTTTCCGTTGGCCAATAGAGTTACGCCTCGCACGCAGGACAAGGAAAGTAAACGAGCTATAGCTTCTGAGTTTCCATCCATCCTTGAGTCTCCTGAACGTAAACTTTCATCAAAAACCATTAAGGAAATTAAAAAGCATTATCAAAAGGGTATAGGCATAAAGATCGGACCCAGTCTTTTGGTTTCGCATGGCTCATTTAGTCCTGGGGACAACAGATACAATTTTGGCGGTGCTGTTTTAGCTGACTTCATTGTTTCTCCAACATTAAGTCTGGAGACAGGAGTGAATCATACACAAAGACACAATAAGATATCAGGATCTGATATTGCACAGCCTGTTACCC
>JBATLM010000029.1:0-2532 GCA_049289315.1 Cyclobacteriaceae bacterium | reverse complement strand
AACAGTCTTATTAGGTGTTATCACTCCTGCAGGTAAATCAAAGAAATTATCAAATCTCAGTACTCTGTCAGATACATCCTCTACAGCGTACAAGGTATTGCCGTCCAAATGAATGCCCCAAAGTGCCTGACTTACCGAATAAGTTTTGGCAAGTTTTATGGATGTAGGACTGATGGTATAGACCACAAATTTATCCATACTTCCATTGGATGCATCAGCGTCTTGAGCAACTACAAGTTTATCCCCAAGTACAGCGATTTCACGACCATTGGTAAAGTCGGAAGTAGATGTTGCGGTCAAAACAGGAGCAAGGTTGATATCCAGATTTTCTTTCACTTTGCTATATGCATTGATCACATTTTTGGTTCTGTTGAGTTGGTAAAGCACATCCTTGACTTTATCATAGTAAATACCATCAGCATCTGCTCCGTCTATATCAAAAGTTCTGAATGATGATGAATTCGTCTCTGCAAAGTTGAACACACCTACTTTCCCGGTTGTATTGGAAGAAACAAACACCTGAAAGGCAGGATTATTGATGTAATTAGGATCAATGACCTCACCGCTACATCCACCTGTGCCACTGTGAGGCTGGGCTAAGTAAGGGAAGGTATTGCCAAATGCCTTATCATTTTTTTCTACCCCAGTAGTATAGCTAAGTACATTGAGTAAATGAGGAGTCACAGGGCTAGTAGAGGTCATAGGGTCATAATCGTCATACCACAGGCCGACTGCAGCAAGCACTACTCCGGCTACAGCTTGTAGTTCGATTCTGGTGACATCGTCTTCGAGTCTTCTTCCGTTGGGAAAGCCATCCATATTAGGAATGAATTCCAAATTTTTATTGGTATTGAATGGAGCAACTGTCAGACCTATTGCAGCAGCTTGTATCAAACCCAATGAACTGAAATTAGGATCATCTCTTGGTGTTGGTGGTACCGCCATATTGAGTCTAAGCATGTCTCCACCATTGGGTAGAAAGTTGTTTACAAAGGGCTTTCCAGCAGCCAATGGATTTCCATTTTTTCCTGTAGCTAACTGATAAGGGATGACATTTGGTACTCCTGTATGAAAAGCAGGCCACAAATCTACTGATCTTGGTAGTCCTGGTCCTGGCAAAAGTAGGGTGCCAAATACGGCATCATCCAATGCTGTACCGGCCAATGCAGCATTTCCTTTGAGACCATAAAGGCCATCTCCACCATTGCTAAAATTGAAAGAACCTAAAGATTTTTTCTGAATACGAAGTGCTTTAAATGCTGGTACTGCTGTACCGAAAAGTGCGTCGTCCATGTAGAGGGCCAGTTCTGGATTGTAGAAATATTTATCTAGTTTAGTATCTGCAAGTTCATCATAAGGCGTGATACTATTCCAATAATCTTTATCACCGATAGGAATCACAGCTTCATTGGTGAGCGGCATACCCAGTCGGGATACTTGAATCCAGTTTCCTGAATAAGCAGGTTCATCTGTCTTGCTAAGCGTTCTGACAGCCTGTCTGCTTGCTGAAGCCCAAACTCCAATAACATAATCAGGATCTAGAATAGAAGTTGGAGTGCTGGGTGCGCTGGATTTTCTAAGGGTAGATATAGGTACTTGAATGGCAATAGCGCTTACATTATAACAAGCTAGACCATCCACAGCTTTACCACCTTGTCTTTTGGCATCTCCTAGATCGAAAATCCCACCTAAATCCACAAAAAACGGATCATCGGTTGGACCTGCAAAGACTTTTTCGCCTGTGCTAGCTGTAGTGATCGCTCCATTAAACAGTGCGTCGTAAGTAGTATTTAATCCGGCACCACCAGTGATAGATCTGTCACCTATATTATTAGGCGGTACGATGCCATTGGTCACTATGGTCTGAAATGACGTTCCACCGTTGATACTTCTTTCCAATGTGTAAGTGGTTTTTTGATTTTGTTTGCCCAATCTGATATTAAAAAAAGTGGTGGGGTCTTCATTGATGATATTAAAAGTAAACCTGTATGTGATTTCATCCCCTGGTTTGGTGGCATCATTGTCCACATGTACTTCATATCGAATATTTTTTCCGAATGAGTAGTAATTTGGTCCTCCTTGCGGCAACTGCATGGGTACATAAGTAGCAATAAGGGTAACAAAATCGGGCTTATCGGGACTCCTGAATGCATAGACGTCCACATTGTCAGCTAGAGGGTCTGAAGAGATCAGAGGTGCCTCTCTATGACTTGACGCCAGCAATAAGTTGCTAAGGATCAATAGGAAAGCCAAAGCTAAAATAGATACAATGTTTTTATTTTTCATCTTAAGCAGTTTATTATTTGATGGTTCATTCAGATATTTTTTAGGTGAATATCCGGCATTATAGCCTTCGATATCATTCATTTGTTTGTTTAAATATATATGTTTCATATTAATTTTATTTTTAATGTTTTGTTATTGACCTACTTCTGTACCTCTCCATGGCATGGCCAGATATGGAAATGACTTTTGAAAAGGTCTATCATTTTTATCTACTCCTGTACTGTAACTCAACACATTGATCAACTG
>JBATLM010000028.1:0-36658 GCA_049289315.1 Cyclobacteriaceae bacterium | reverse complement strand
GGTGTTTTAAGGTATTCCGGCAGAATACTAAAGGTATTAATCAATGCTTTTTTATCTTTTACAAAATAAGCAGAGCAATCAAAATTGGTCAGCATCCACTTATGTGGATTGAACACAAAACTATCAGCAAGCTCTACCCCATCGCTCATCCAGCGCATAGAGGGTATCAAAAGTGCAGCGCCTGAATACGATGCATCGATATGGTGCCAGCATTTATACCTGTTGCATATCTCACCAATAGCCCTTACGGGATCCACTGCTGTGGAACTTGTGGTGCCAATCGTAGACACAACGCATAATGGAATATACCCTGCCTCTAGGTCATTTTTTATGGCCGTCTCTAAAGCATCTGGGTTTAAAGCAAAGTTTTCATCTACCGCCACCTTCACCAAATTATCAATTCCAAACCCGGCAATCTTCACTCCTTTATCTACAGAAGAGTGAGCTTGATCGGAAGTATAGATTCTAAACTTCCCCTTACCTTCAAATCCATTCTTATTAATTCCAAAATTAGTGTAGGCTTCGCGTGCGGTTAGCAACGCCACCAATGTAGAGGATGAACTACTATCTTGTATTACACCAGTAAACTCATTTGGCAGCCCGAGCATATCCCTTACCCATTCCATCATTCGCTCCTCAAGTTCCTCAGCGGATGGTGAAGTGAGCCAAATCATACACTGAGCTCCTATAGTTGATGACAGCATCTCCGCCAACACAGAAGGTCCACTCGTTCCGGAAGGAAAATAAGCTGCAAACTGAGGATGCTGCCAATGTGTAATCCCAGGAAGAATTACTTTATTAAAATCGGAAAAAATAGATTGAAATTCTTCGCCTTGTTCTGGAGCAGATACAGGGAGCTTAATCTTTATATCCCCAGGATTTATATCTGGCTTTACCGGATAGTCACCCACGTTATCCATGTAGTCAGCCATCCAATCTACTAATTCATGTGCGGCCTTTCTAAATTCTGTTGAAGTCATGTACCTCGTGCTATGTAATACAATAAAAGTACGACTGCATCTTTATCGTACCAAACCCAAAGGATAGCTATTATCAATCGAGCAAAATATATGGTGGCCGGAAAGGTAATGAAACAGACGCTGTTTGGAAGTTTGAAAGCTACTCTCGTAAGTAAGTAGTGACCCCGGCAGGAATCGAACCTGCATCTTCAGAATCGGAATCTGAAATTCTATCCATTGAAATACGGAGCCTGTTAATGAATGGGTTACAAATTTACTGCTTTATTTCAATTCAAAATCTACGCAACCATGTTATTTATTCTTTCCTGGCAAAGATATATCTTGATCAATCAAAAGGCTATTATCTAAAAATTGGGGTAGAATTCACTTAAAAAGTGAAAAATATGACTCCTTATTTGAATTTTTTTTCAGTAAATATTTTTGAGCTTTTGCTGGTCATCATCTAGCAATCACATAAACATTGTAAAGGTTGAAAAAATAAAATTCGCAATCGTTCATCTGCTATTAACCGTCACTTCAAACACCATTGAGCTGATGAATAAAACTTTTTCCTTCGTAAATAGAAATTCCAAAATGCTGTTTTTTGATTGCCTGTAGCTGTTTTACGGCCAATTCAATCCTCAATCACTATCATTCATTTACTTGTAGTACTACTTGAAGTGAATTCAATTCAACATATCACATTGTTCAATTCATTTTGAATTCACATGCATCAAAAACATTTTTAGTGATTGAAGTAGAATATTTTTCCACTCACTTTCATTACAACAAAATCATGCGGGAGAAAACAAAATTGGTATTTTTTTGGTTTTTAAGTATTTAGTTACTTATTTCAAAGCGTATTTGTTAAATATGTTTAATTAAAAACACAAAAAGCTATGGCAAAGAAAGCTAAGAAAGCAGCTAAGAAAAAAGCTGCAAAGAAAAGACCAGCTAAAAAAGCTGCGAAGAAAAAAGCTGCGAAGAAAAGACCAGCTAAAAAAGCTAAGAAAGCAGCTAAGAAAAAAGCAACCAAGAAAAAGGCTGCTAAAAAGAAGACTGCTAAGAAAGCAACCAAGAAAAAGGCAACTAAAAAGAAAGCTGCCAAGAGAAAAAGATAGAGTTTATCTTTATCAAATAAAAAAGGTTAGCCATTGGCTAACCTTTTTTTTATTCGTCAATTACAGCAGATGGCGTTTTGCGAACGCCCTACCCGATCCCGATTTAAGATACTTCTCTAAGTTAAAGGCTTTATACTTGTCAGGAAAAGTTATATAAGTTACAACCTCAACAGGAAGTCTATTTTGCGTATACCGAACCTGCCCGCTATTATGTCTCTTAAGTCGATTCTCCAAATTATTAGTACACCCTGTATAATTTGATTCATCTGAACATTTAAGTATATATACATGCCACATAGATAGAAGGGTTATTGTGGAGTTCCTCCACCGAAGCTCTTCAACTAATTTAAATAAGAAAGATTAGACATTAAAACAAAGCTCGCCTTCGTACCGAGGCGGTACTATGGCGAGCGAAGGTGGAGCCGCAGAGAATCGAACTCTGGTCCAGAGAAGATAAACGCGTAGATTCTACATGCTTAGTTAACTTTGATTGTCGAGAGGAGCAAGGCAGTCAACGACCTCAACTTCTCCTTAGTCACTATGTCTTAGCCGTGTTTAGTAACCTCACACAGAGCAGTTCCGACAAACGACACCGCATATTCACCTCCTGCAGAACAAAGGCGGTGAGCGATGTTGGCCTCTCCGATCTTATCGGAGACAAACTCATCTAACGATACGTTAGATTAAGCAGCCAAGGCGTAGTTAGACTCGCCAAGTATGGTTTTAGGACTATCTTTTAAGGCTCTCACCCCATGAGCCTGCATGCTGGCATACGCACTCACACATCCTGTCAAAACCGGTCGGCCCCATTTTTTAAATGAGAATGGTTTTGTCAATGGATAATAAGTACAACCATTATCAATGAACGTAATTCAACTACAAAGATAGGTGTAATTTAGTTCACGCAGAAAAGCTGCATGCTACTCTATTCCTCAAATTTTTTACCCAGAGCAGAAACGGCCCCAACATTAAAGAAACCAAGTACTGGTTTACCATTTGGATTCCCATTAAAAATGTTTGTAGAAACATTGGATAGTGGTGTTGCAAATAATTCCGAAAAGCCACCAGGGCGATTTGTTTGAATAGCTACCTCACTTAAAAAATTAAAGGCCTCAAGGGTAATTGAATGCAACTCCACATACATAGAATCTCCGGGAACGTATGGAGAAAGAAACTCATCGTTTTCATCTTCTTCAAATGGGTTAACCCCCTGTCTTATCGGAGTAGCGAAAACAACTCCATCAAAATTACCGCCTGCTGAAAAACCAGCGTCATATGCCAGGTTTAACTCACTAGGCTTATTTAATAAAACACCGTTCTTCCAGGTTTTTATGCGATAGGTGTCATTGGGCCCAGTAAAATCCCTTGCCCAAAACTCACCAAGAAACATATCGGGTGATATCGAAGTCTCTTCTTCAAAAGTGAAAGTCAAACTGTCGATTGTTGGTACCCTTCCCATTTTTGTTGAAGACGTAAATGTTTCACCGTTAAGTTCAACTACCAGTGTAAATGTGCGCCCTGGTGTACCTATAACTTCATCGGCAAATGGTGTCCACACATAATTCCCTTTTAGGGCAACGGCCTCTTGAAATGTGAATACATTACCCAAATCATCTGCAATAGAAATCGTAGCGCCTGACACGCCTGATGGCAAGGTATTTTCAAAATAGGGCTGTGTCTCAGTAAGAGTGATTATCTGGTTACCGGGTTGATCAGTAAGCCATGCATCTATAACTAAAATTGGATCAGCTTTCTCCAGCTCCGGTGATATCACATCCTCACAAGAAGAAAACAGAATCCCAACCGTCAACACGGAAACACTCATTACAAAAAATGTATAAAACTGCTTTTTCATATTAAAATCTGAAATTGTATGAAACTGAAGGCACCACAGTACCTATGATAGACAATTGCGTAGCCTGAGAGTTAATGGGAGTTCCTTGAGGTGCGCGTTCGTCACGTTGAGAAAAGTAGATGGAGAACGGATTCTTTCTTCCATAAACGTTGTAGAGAGAAAACACCCAATAATCCGTGTTCTTTCTTTCCTTGCCCTTCTTCATTTTTTTGCCTTCCAATCGAAAAGAAACATCCAATCGGTTATAGCTAGGCAAACGAACATTGCTTCTCGATCCATTTGAATTGTAAGGAATGAGAATATCTTGTACCACCAATCTGGATGTAGGGAAGGTTGTTGGTGTCCCACTCACTAACACAAAATCAGAAGACACTGACCACCTCTCATTGATATCATAAAATGCGGCTATTTTCAAGTTGTGTAGTTGATCGTATCTGGTAGGATACCATTCTCCTCTGTTGATTCCGTTCACTTGTAACTCCGTTCTACCTAAAGTATAACTTATCCAGCCACTCAATCTTCCCTTCTTTTTCTGAAAATAGGTTTCAATACCATAGGCACGGCCTTTACCGCTCAATAATTCTCCCTCTAGAAATTCATTGATCAACAATTCTGCACCATCTATGTAATCAATTTGATTTTCAGTGGCTCTGTAGTATCCTTCCACTGAAATTTCATAAGTATTCTCTTTGCCCAAATCTTTGAAATAACCGAGGGTAAATTGTTGACCAATCTCAGGCTTGATCATTTTTGAACTGGGCGCCCACACATCGAGCGGATTAGATGCTGTAGTATTTGAAATCAAATGAAGGTACTGCGACATACGGTTATAACTACCCTTTACAGAACTTGTGGGGCTTGATTGGATTCTGAATGAAGCACGTGGTTCCCAATTGTTGTAATCAGCAATTGACTCCCCTTTCTTAAATTCCTCAAAAGCGATTGGCGTTTTCCGTAAGCCAGGTAGGGTATCATTGTATTGATAGGACTTGCCCGGACCATACGATTGAAAATGAGAAAAGCGCAAGCCGTATTCAACAGAAAGCACATCATTAATAGTCTGCCTGTTGCCTACATAAAGAGCAGTTTCGAGGTTATATTTCTTATCCAGGCTTATGTCAATAACGTCACCATTTGATACGCCTATGGCATTAGCAGGTTCGAAGGAATAATAAATTGCCTCTCCACCAAAGTCCAATTCATTATTACTATTAATAAAATAAGTAAACTGAGGCTTCAGGATAAAGTTAGAAATGGATGAGTCCCACTTAAAGCTATCTCTGTCATCTTCTCCAAACTGGAGTTTGTAATCGTAATTGCTATAAACAAAAGTTAAGTTAGAAAACAACCTTTCGTTAAATAGGTGATTCCACCTAAGTGTACCTGTTGTATTTCCCCAGCTGAATCCTTGATTGGCATCGAAAAGAAACACGTCTCGACCAAAATAGCCTGAGGCATATAGTTTATTCTTCCTATTAAAAGTATAATTCGTCTTTAGCGTAAGGTCGTAGAAATTAAGCGCGCCCCCATCCTTCAATAAAGGGACAAAAGGTCGGGCAAGCACATCGATATAGGATCGTCTTGCTGCAACAATAAATGAAGACTTGTCTTTAATAATTGGTGCCTCTATTGCCAATCGGCTGAAAAGTGAACCAATACCTCCATTCGCCTCAAATTCCTTGCTGTTTCCTTCCTTCATACGCACATCAAGAAGAGAGGCCAGTCGTCCACCGTACCGCGATGGAATTGCTCCCTTATAAAGCTTGGTATCCTTCACTGCATCAGGATTGAATACAGAAAAGAATCCAAATAGGTGTGAGGAGTTATATACAGGAGCCTCATCCAACAACACTAAATTTTGCCCAACGCTACCACCACGAACATTAAACCCTGATGCTCCCTCACCCACTGTGCTGACACCAGGTAACAATAGTATACTTCTAAAAACATCCGCCTCACCCATAAAAGTGGGTACTTTCAATATGGTACGGATGTCGAGCCTATTAGTGCTCATCTCCATATTTCCCACATTAGCTTGTTCCCGTTCCGCAGTTACAATTACCTCATCCAATTCCTCGCTTTCAATTACTAAATCAATGTTGATTTCCTGATTTTTAGTCAGTGATACGTTTTGGGAAATAGTGGTGTATCCAACATAACTATAGTTTACAGTGTATTCCCCGGGATCAAGGGTGATCGAATAGAACCCATATACGTTGGTAATTACACCATTACTGATCTCTTTCACGTAAACAGTTGCCCCAATTAATGCCTCACCATTAGAAGCATCTTTTACATAGCCATTGATCGTGAGTTTACTCTGTGCCAGTACAGAAGAAGAAATGAAAATCAGAAATATGAAAAAGAAAGTAAAATACCTCATGAATACCCTTTAATACTCCTCCTTAATCGCAAAAAGCGACAAATTGTTTCAATAAATCACAATTAGTTACTGTTATTAAATTATGAAGTGACCATGAGCGGATTTTGCTCAGTGTGCACCAGGTCTTTCAATCCTACTTTCTCTATCACAAGATAATCTCGTTTTGAAAGGGACTGCATGGCTATCATTTCAGCCAAATAACCGGTAAGAAAGAGCTGAACACCAATAACAACCGCAACCAGTGCAAGAAAAAAGATGGGTTGCTCTGTTATGTCTCTTTTGAGAGGGATTTTGGAGATGAACAACGAATCTATTTTATCATAAAAGATTTTGGCAGTAAACCCGAAACCAAATAAAAATGAAACAATACCCAGGCTACCAAAAAAATGCATGGGGTTTCTTCTGAATTTTCCTACAAACATGATAGAAAGCAAATCAAGAAAGCCTTTCACAAAGCGCTCCAGCCCAAATTTCGTCACGCCATACTTTCGCTCTCTGTGCTCCACCACTTTTTCACCTATTTTGCCAAAGCCAGCCCACTTGGCAATAACCGGGATATACCGATGCATTTCACCATAGACACTAATATTCTTAACGACAACAGATTTATAGGCCTTGAGTCCGCAATTAAAGTCATGCAGCCTTATACCAGACATTACTCTAGTGACGTAGTTAAAAAATTTAGAAGGGATAGTTTTTGAAATAGGATCGTGTCTTTTTTTCTTCCATCCTGAAACCAAATCATAACCACCCTCAGTTATCATTTTAAACAACTCTGGTATCTCATCAGGGCTATCCTGCAGATCTGCATCCATTGTTACAACTACGTTGCCCATAGCTGCTTTAAAGCCTGTATGAAGAGCAGCAGACTTACCAAAATTTCGATTGAATTTGATACCCTTAAATGCAGGGTTCATCAGATTGGCTTTAAGAATCTCCGTCCATGTATTATCAGAACTACCATCGTCAATAAAAAGGACTTCAAAAGACAATTCAGCATCGTCCATTGCCTTCACTATCCATTGACACAATTCTGGAAGTGATTCCTCTTCGTCTTTTGCTGGAATGATAATACTTACATCTACGCCTTTCACTTTTTCCAAGGTTGTTACTACCAGCTTATGAATATTTATTTATCGAATACAGGCTCAGACTTTCTTACTATCAATCCTGTTATCAAAGCAAGAACAGCAGAGACAATAACCATGAAGCCATATCCCTTCAATTGCCCTATTAAAGTATACTGATCGGCCATTCGCTCTCGGGTATCATCAATTGCTTTGTCAATTTGATCGGGAGGTGCACCAAAATTATTCATCATCTCAGCAGTATTTTCTATTGCTACTTCAGTTACCTTACCTCCAAGATCTGAGTCAATGACCTGAAATAATAGAATGTTAAAAACTGTTGCTATTAATCCGGAGACAGCGAATATCACAAACCCATGCTGGTAAGCTTTACCAAATGGAAGATAAGGACCAGACTCTTTTCTGTAGCTTATTCCTGCATAGATGGTCAAACCAATGTAAATCGCGAAAAATGATAAACCTACTTTCCAATCGGCCAATAGGGAATAATCAACTGCATAAAATACCAATGACAATATTCCACTAGTTAATCCTACAATAAGTGCCCATCTAAGGGAATGATTGAGTAGTGTTGGAGGAACATTATCCTCTTGAGTGTTATTTTCTGTTTCCATAAAGTCAGAGTTTTGGCTGCCTCCTCAAAACTACAGATATTATTATGCTTAAAAAAAAGCTGATAATAAAGGACTGCCCGAGGTAGCGGATGGCCAAAAAAGAGGCATCTGCTTCCTTTAATGAGGCAATTCCTGTCTCATAGACATCCCTACCAATCCGATCGATATCTACATCTGCAAAGCCCTGAATCTGCACCAGTGAAAGGTCAATGTAAGATTGAACAAATTCCTGATTATTAATAGCAAAAAAGTACAAACAAGAACTTGCAATCAAAGCAAAGACTGAAGTAATCAATAGCGTTGCCAACATTCCCTGCCAAAAATGCAAAACACCTTCATAGTAATAATCCCTGAGTTCCTTTAAAGCAAATACAAAGACAATAGCAAAAAGGGCTATTCTAAAATCAACATACACTGGGATGACAAAGGGATGATGGTTGGTATAATAAAGGACGAGTAGCAAAATAAATCCCAGCACACCGGCCACTAAACCATATCGAAGAGGCACTCTCAGCAATGGAGGCCATTTAGAAAAACTAGGCATCCATCCAGTGCTTTGAATTGTTAAACACCGCTTTTGCCTTCCCCATAATCTCCTTACCTATCCACGGAGAATTCTTGGATTTAGAACGGTTAGATTCTTCAGTGAAAATCCACTTTTCAGTCGGGTCGAAAAGGGTAAGATTCGCCTTCTCATCTTTTTCAATAACAGGCATAGGTAACTTTAACAATTTGCGAGGTGCACATGTCACCTTCTCAACGAGGTCATGCACGTCTACATGCTTTGAAAGGCTTGCGAGTTGTGAAGCAAATGTTTGTAAATTAATTATCCCGAAATCTGCATGGTCAAACTCCAGCACTTTACTTTCTGTATCCTGGGGCAAATGGCCCGAGGTTAGAACATCGATTGTTCCATCTTTCAGTCCTGCTATTAATGCATCCAGATCAGCCTTCTCCCTAAGAGGTGGATTTACTTTATAATTTGTATCAAAATCATTCAGTGATGAATCATCAAGCAAAGCCTGATAAGCAGCAATGTCGCAAGTAAGGTTTAGTTTTTTCTTTTTTGCTGCACGCACCAGATCCAACGCTTTCGCGGAAGACAATCTGGCAAAGTGAAGCCTTCCTCCGGAGTAGCCGAGCAACTCAACATCACGGCTTACCGCCAAATCTTCCGCAATCTTGGGCATTCCCTTTAGCCCAAGAATGGTACTGTTCTTTCCCTCATTCATCTGGCCAAACATATTCAGCCAAATATCTTCAGGATGATTGATCAACAGTCCATCAAATTTTTGAAGGTATTGCAACGACTTCACTAAAATATCGGTATTCCACACAGGCTTTAAACCATCACTAAATGCCACTGCACCAGAAGCATTCAAATCGATCATTTCTGTCAATTCTTCTCCTGCGTTTTTCAATGTAACAGCTCCAATCGGATGAATTTGCACTAAACGACTATCGTTTCCTTTGGTGATGTAATTGACTTCGTTTTTACTCTGAACCGTGGGCACCGTATTGGGGAGCATCACAATTTCTGTAAATCCCCCGGCCGCAGCAGCTTTACCCGCAGATTCAAGATCCTCTTTGTATTCCAAACCAGGATCTCCGACAAAAGTACCCATGTCAATCCAACCTGTGGAGAGGATCATGCCCTCTGCTTCAATCACTTTATCGGCAGTAATCTTCTTAGACGAGATCTCAATTATCCGTCCGTTTTGAATCAGAATATTTTTCTTTTTTTTGTGGTGAGGGGAGTTAGGATCACTGATAGTAGCAGACTGTATGAGTATTTTCATTCTGTGGTTGGTTCAGGAGCGATTGGGTCGCTCACTAATTTACTTTAAAAAGCGTATGAATAAAACCTCAGCCATCAGGAAGAGCAAGGCTAAAATAATCGCGTACTTCCACAATGGAGTTCCCAAATATCTCTCTTTTATTTCGTTGCTGAAACTTTCAAGGCTGGTGCTTTGAAACATTGTGACATGATCCCCACCACCAAATAACTCCCTGATCTCATCAGGGCCGTACTGATTCAAATCAGACTCGCTTTTATCCAGATTGACAGCCAAAAGATTCAAAGTATCTTTTTGATATTGGACGGAATAAAAACCGGAATTCATTGAGAATTTGGGCATTTCAAGAAAAAATCGATCACCCACCCTGCGCTGTGGAGGGACAATCTCCTGGCTGCCTACTAGCCGTATAGGCTCCTCTCCATAAATACTGTCCGCTCGGATGGTTATTAAATCATTGGCCAATGTATAATATAGGCTTTGCTCAGCACGCTTCGAGGCCGCTGCAATACGGTACATCACAGGCACAAAGAGGGCGTGATTGTAGAAGTTGGTGTAGTTGCGTTGCAATGGACTGGACAGCACAAAGGTCTTATTACTTTGCGACAAGAAAGCTTTGCCTGTTCTGAACTTTAGAATAGCCGATCTGTCCATTCCCCAATCCAGCAACGGAATTGAACTTGGCATTTCCATAGCAGGTGACCGCTCCTCAAACACATTTTCAAAGAATGGGTTCTGAAAATCCGGTCGATCCAATTCGGCCATTTCCGAGGCAGTCGCTAAGGTTAGATTCTGAAAAGGCAATAGTCGTTTATATGCGTTAAGGTCTGGTCTTTCTCCTGGAATGATAAGCAAAGACCCAAGATTGTCCATATTAGAAGCAATAGTAGCAGAAAGCGATGCGTCAATTGCATTTAATCCATTCAGAACAATGAGATCGGCTTGGGCGAGTAAACTATAATCAACATTCTCTGCCAAAAAACCTTTATAACTAAACAGCTGGCGGTTGCCAAAAACACGCTCCACAAATGCATCCTCTTTATTGTCCTTAATCTCAACTACCCTGATGGTTTCAGTGAAATTAAGCGTAAAATAAAATTCATTATCAAAACTGATAGGGAAATCAGTAAAGCTGATTTTTGCCCGATTAAGCCCCCGCATACCCGGTGTAAGATCGAAACTAGCTTCGGCATAACTATTAGGTTCCAAGTCAACAGAAACTGCTCCAGTTTGTATATCGTTCACTACAAGCTTTACATTGAGTCCATCTGTTTGCTTTGATCCAACATTTCGCAACCTGATGTTCACCGTATTTTTCTCACCTCCAATTACGAATGGGTTTTCCAGGTATATGGTATCTACATAGATGTTGGATGATTGACCAAAGGCTACAGGCACAAGATGCCACTGGCTGGCAGAGTCTGCCTGAAAGCTTCCGTTTACCCCTGCTGTTGATTTTTGAAAGTCTGAAATCCAGAATATATCAGTACCATCTTTTTCAGGCCCCATTCTCTTATCTACTTCCTCTAATGATCGCGATACTGCAGAAAGTCGAACCTGCGTAAGTAAATCCAAAATCTCGGTTTGAGTTTTAAAAGAATTTGAAAATGGAGCGAAGTCGTTAGTAACTAATTTATAGCGCGTGTCGGGGGGAAATAAGTCTACAATCTCCCTTATAAAACTTGTACCAGCATCCAAAGCGCGGGTCTTCTCCCCCACCTGGGCAGACATACTAAAAGAGTTGTCCAAATAGAGTACAATATTTCTTGCTGCGCTCACCTGCTCCTTAGCGGGTAAAAATGGCTGTGCGAATGCCAATACCAGGAACAATATGAAAAGCAACCTTGAGGCAAGTATCAGGTATTGCTTTAGTCTCCTCTTCTGTGTGGTCTCCTCCTTTATTTGCTTTAACAGACGGTTGTTGGAGAAGAAAATCCGGGTGGTTCTTCTAAAATTAAAAAGATGAATGATGATGGGAATAGAAAGAGCCGTGAGTGCCCAGAGAAACTGAGGAAATGCAAAATTCATTAGCGTCAAAAATAGATAAATTACCTATGAATAACGGGGATTTTATAAATGAGTTCTAAATAACAGATGAGTGGAAAGGTGCTCCACCCAGAGGCTCGTTTCACTCCTGTATCTATTCGTTTCGCAAGGTGTCCACTGGGTTAGCCACCGAGGCAAAATATGTCTTTAAGAGTACTACAATTGATGCTAAGGCTACAACCAATAGGCCTGGCCAAACTATCAAACCAAGCAATGAATGAATGCGGTAACTAAAATTTTGAAGCCACTGATCCATGAGATAATACGCGACCGGTAGGCTAATTAGAAAAGCGGAAACCGTTAACCTGAAAAAATCACCGGACAGCGCAGCCAGCAATCTCACAATAGGAGCGCCAAGTACTTTTCTAATTCCAATTTCCTTGGTTCTAAATTTGAGTTCCATACTCGTAATTCCAAACAAACCTAATAAGCCAATGCTAAATGCCACGAGTGCAAAAATCATAAATAATTTACCGAATTTTTTCTCTCGCTGATACAGTTGATTGATGTTAGCATCTGCAAATCGAAAATCAAAGGGACGTGTTGGATAAGTAGCGCTCCATGCGTCTCGCACTACATCAATAGATTCCACAATAGTGCCAGATAAACGAACTGAAACTTTTTGAAAGAAGTAGGGCATTATACCCATTACTAAGGGTTGAATCTGATTTCGCAACGAATTGAAATTAAAATCTTCAGTGACTCCAATTACCTCTCCGAAAATTTCACCATCGCCTTCCATATCATATCTCTTCCCGATGGCTTCTTGCGCTGTCCATCCAAGAGATTTAGCCAAAGTTTCGTTAATAATAATTCGTTCTAATGTATCCAGCGCGTAATCCTTTGAGAAATTCCTCCCAGAAAGCAATTTGATTTTGTAAGTATCCAAAAATCCGTAGTCAATTCCAGTGGTAGGGTAATCCCTTACCTCTCCTCCATCAAAACTCGCTACGATACCAAAGATTGGATCACCCGGACTTAACTCAGAAATGGTGAAATTGGCGATCTCAGATCTACCAGAAATTCTCTCAAAAAACGAGTCAACCTTTGAATTGACCAGCGGATCACCGTGTGTAGGAATAACAATAACTTTTTCTGTGCTTAAGCCGAGATCCTTATTGAGCATATACTTCACCTGAGAAAAAATGATGAAAGTACCCGAAACGAGTATCATAGATGCCATAAATTGAAACGCCACCACCAACCTTCTAATCCCAAGTTTTCCAGGTGAAAGAACTACAAATTTTTTCAAACTCTTAACAGGCGAATAGTTGCCAAGAATAATAGCAGGATACAACCCTCCAAGCAATCCGGAAACTAATACAACCAGAAGTAGGCCCAAGATGACAGGCCCGGTTATGTTAAAAAACGATATCTGCTTACCAACAAGAGTATTAAAATAAGGTAGCATCAAATCGACAAAACCAATGGCAAGAAACATTGCGAAAAAGTTCAAAGAAAAAGATTCACCAAGAAATTGCAGCGCCATTTGCCACTTAGATGCTCCCATTGTTTTTCTAATTCCCACTTCCACCACTCTATAAGTGGATTGTGCGGTTGTGATATTCATGTAGTTAATACACCCTAAAGCCATAATCAACAGCGCAATTCCCGACAGCACCTTAAGTATGGTGGAGTCCCCCTGCTCTTCAAGTTCTCCACGTAGAGGATTGAGGTGAATATCAAATAGTGGCTGCAAAAATAATCCCATGTTGGTGCCGAATCGTTCGTAGTAAACTGGATCGGAATATTTCTTTGCCGCGTTTCTAATATTTTGATCCACTACTATCGGATCAGCTCCCTCTTCTAACAATAGATAATTATGGAAATAGTGGGAATACCAATTCTCTAGCTGATAAGTACGCACATGCTCTTGCGGATGGGTAAGTAGGCTTGAAGCCGAAGCCAGAAAATCAAAATGAAAATGCGCGTTGGTGGGTGCAGCCTCAATCATACCAGTTACAACAAAGGTCATCGACTCATCTATCTGCAATAACTTTCCCACAACTTCTTCTCCACTTGTCCCAAAATACCGCAGCGCTGTTTCCGGAGTGATTACAACAGAATAAGAGTTTAATAAGGCTGTATTGGGATTACCTATAAGCAATCGATTTGAGAATACTTTAAAAAAGGTTGAATCCGTAAAGAAAAACTTTCCTTCAAAAACAGCTTTATCTTCGTACTGCACCAGAGAAGGCAAATGTCTCAATCTCACTACCTCCTCTATTCCAGAGTAAGATTCTTTTAAGGTAAGTGGCATTGCTCCTGCAGATATGCTGCTTCCCATCCTATTCGCTTCAATATCTCCAAGAGCCAACCTGTAAATCCTATCTCCTTTAAGGTGATACTGATCATAACTGTACTCGTGAATTACATATAAGGAAATCAGCAAGAAACAGCTAAATCCTATAACCAATCCAAGAACATTGATCGAAGAATATACCCTGAACCTGGAAATATTCCGAAGCGCTACTTTTAGATAGTGAAGGATCATATGTCCAATCTATTCATGTCTTAAACTGTCAACAGGGTTCAGAAGTGCCGACTTTGTAGCCTGATAACTTACCGTTAATAATGCAATCACCATTGCGATCAAGCCTGACCAAAGAAAATATTGGTAATTCAAGGGTGTATGATAAGCGAACCCGTTGAGCCATTGATTGATGAAATACCACGATATAGGAATCGATATGACAAATGCTATTAGCACCAGCGCCATGAAGCCAACAGAAGCAGTAGAAAATAATTGTACCAAAGAGGCCCCAAATATCTTGCGAACACCAAATTCTTTTGTTCGCTGCTCTAACGTAAATGAAGCCAGGCCAAATAATCCAAGGCAAGAGATTAATATCGCAAGCGCAGAAAAATATGTAAAAATTATTCCAGTTTGCTCTTCAGCCTTGTATACATCATTGAAGTCATCGTCCAAAAAGGTATAATCAAATTCTTTATCAGCATTAAACTTCATCCATGTACTTTCAATAGATGCAAGAATGCCTCTGGGGTCACCAGCTTCTACCCTAACCAATGTATAATCGTATGATCGTGTATTAAATCCTATGAAAATGGCCAGTGGTTCAATTTTCTGATGAATTGATTTAAAATGAAAATCATCTACAATTCCTACAACAGTATAGGGCTGTGGCGCACCCACTTCTAACTTTTGCCCAATTGGATTAACGAAACCCATCATCTCAACCGCGGCTTCGTTGAGAATAACAGCTGAAGAATCAGTTCCGTACTCTTTGGATAAGCTTCTCCCCTCCACCAATTTCATGCCCATGGTTTCAAGGAAGTCAAAATCAGCAATAAGTGTATGAATTAAAATATTTTCATCTTCCCCTTTACCTTCCCAATTAATTCCCGAAGTAGAATTGTTCACATATGCAGGGTGTTGATTGGTGGCCGTTACATTTTTGATCCCAGATTGAGTCATCAATTCATTTTTGAAAGAGCCATAGTCACTACTTACCTGAGGAATTTTTACTACGTTTTCTTTTGTGTAACCCAAATTTTTAGAGCGGATATATTCGAGTTGGGCAGAGACCACAATAGTCCCCACTATCATTACCATTGAAATGCAAAATTGAGTTACTACTAAAACTTTTCTAAACATGGAGCCTCCAGATTGCCTCATTACATTCGATTTTAAAACGCTGGCAGGTTCAAATGAGGATAAGAAAAATGCTGGATAACTTCCTGCAATCAACCCTGTAAGTACAGAAAATCCAATTAAGTAAAATAGCAATAGATAATTGGAGGCGAAGTTGAGCGAAAGCGTTTTTCCGGCTAATAAATTAAATTGTGGCAAAAGCAGATCTACCATTAAAATAGACAGACCCATTGCAATCAGTGCCGTAAAAATAGATTCACTCAAAAACTGTAGAATGAGTTGATAACGATTGGCACCAATTGATTTTCGAAGACCAACTTCTTTAGATCGGCTTATTGATCGGGCAGTTGCCAGGTTCATAAAGTTGATGCAGGCAATCACCAAAATGAAAATAGCAACCACAAGAAAAATAGCTACATACTGCATATTACCTTTGCCTCTTACATCTGCAGTAAAATGAACAGTACCAAGATGAATATCCGTTAGTGGTTGAAGGTAAATATCCGTTACAGAGCGCTCGTTGCTCTTTTTTATTCTACCAACTATCTGGGTATTAAGTTCCGAAATATAAGCTCCATGTTGAACCAACACGTAAGTATACATTGTGTTGTTACCCCAGTTATTTCTCAAATTCTCATTTCTTAATAGTGCATTCTCAATGGGTATTAAAAAATCAAACTGAATATGTGAATTATCAGGGACATCCTTAATTACTCCACTTACTTGCAACTCCCTATCTCCCACCTTCATTAATTTACCAATGGCGCTTTCATTAGGAAAATATTTTTTCACCAATTTTGCAGTGAGCACCAGGCTATTTGCTTCACTCAATATTGAAACCGCATTACCGTCAATTATTTCAAAAGAAAATACATCAAAAAAAGATTCATCAGCATAGATACCTTTCTCCATAAACTGCTGACCATCCTTCTCAAATGAAAGGTCATTACCCCATACCCTAGTTCCCTTTTCAATATCAGCATATTCTTTTTCAAGGGCTGGGCCCAACGGAGGGGGTGTCACTGCCACTGGAAATACGGGCTGGCCGGCATAGTATTGGTTTTCAACCACACGATATATCCTATCTGCTTTTTCATGAAACCTGTCGTAGCTCAATTCATCGACTACAAATAGCATAATGAGAATCACACTGGTTAATCCAATTGTAAGGCCAAAAAGATTCACCAGTGAATAAAATTTTTGCCTTCTGAATTTTCTAAGTGCAACAACGATGTAATTCTTTATCATAACCTGAAAGTTTTGAGCTTTGCCCCAGAATTGACAATGTCAATGCCAAAGGGTAAAATACACGCTTATGGACTCAAAAAGCTATTTGCTTATTCAAATCCAGATAGCAAGTGCCCAAAGGTAGTACCCACCTGTCCATGAATGGACAGTAGTTATTGAATTCATAAGTACAGTTCCTACTTTTGGCTTATGCCAAAATCCAATGCTAAAATATTAGTTGCAGACGATGACGAGATGGTGTTACTGTCTATAAAACTGCTTTTGGAGCAAAAATACAAGGAAGTACACACCACTACTGACCCGAAAAGGATTCCTTCATTAGCCCGTCAGGTCAATTTCGATGTAGCACTATTGGATATGAATTTCAGACAAGGAGATACCAGCAGTACGGAAGGGCTTTTTTTGTTAAGACACATGATAGAACATCACCCTGAGACACAAGTGGTGTTAATGACGGCCTATGGCGAAATCCAGTTGGCTGTTGAGGCAATTAAAGATGGAGCAATGGATTTTATTGTGAAACCATGGGAGAATGAAAAGTTGCAAACCACCATTGCCAATGCGGTATCACTGTGCACTGAAAAAAGAAAAGTGAGGCAGCTTCAATCAAAACAAAAAACCATTACCGCGGCCTTCGATAGTCAATATCCTGCAATCATTGGAAGCTCATCAGCCATGAAAGAGATTCTTAATATGGTGGAAAAAATAAGTGAGACGGATGCAGACATACTTATACTGGGTGAAAATGGTACAGGCAAAGAAGTGATTGCTAGAAACATTCACAGAAAATCGAACCGTGCGGAAGAAGTCTTTATCAGTGTCGATTTAGGCGCATTGAGCGAACTATTATTTGAAAGCGAACTGTTTGGTCATAAAAAAGGATCCTTCACAGATGCCAAGGAAGATCGCGTTGGCAGAATCGAGGCCGCCAATGGAGGTACCTTATTTCTCGATGAAATAGGAAATCTTTCATTGCCATTGCAATCTAAACTGCTGACCTTTTTACAAAGCAGGCAGATAACCAGAGTAGGAACAAATGAGCCTATAGATGTAGATGTAAGAATCATCTGCGCAACCAATGGTAATCTCCAACAACTTGTTAAGGAGAATAAATTTAGGGAAGACTTGCTCTACAGAATTAATACAGTGGAACTGATAGTTCCTCCGTTAAGGGAAAGAGCAGATGATATACCATTGCTTGCTAAGTACTATCTAGAAGTTTTTAGTAAAAAATATCAGAAAAAAATTGCCTCAATAGATGAAGTAGAAACGCTCCTGAAAAAACATAACTGGCCTGGCAATGTAAGGGAGCTTCAGCATGCCTTAGAAAGAGCTGTAATCATGAATGAAGGGGGAAATTTTTCAACCCACGACTTTCAGTTTCTTTCCTCGGACAATAAAAGCACCGCTACTTTTGACAACTACAACCTGGAGCAAGTTGAGGCATGGGCAATTAAAAATGCCATAAAAAAGCATAGTGGAAACATAAGCCATGCCGCCAATGAGCTTGGCCTATCAAGAGGCTCCCTATACCGCAGAATGCAGCGCTATGGCATTTAAAAATTTCAGAATCAACATCATCATAAGAATCATTCTGCTTGCAGTAATTATTGGAGTATTCACCTACTGTTTGTACAATCAACTATTTCTTCGCAGTGTCTATGTGGCTATTGCCTTAACAATAGCCCTTGCAGAGTTTATAAGGTATGTTGAAAAGACGAACAGAGACCTGATTTCCTTTCTAGCAGCCCTGTCTCAAAACGATTTCACAACCACATATACAGAAAAAGGTAAGGGCAAGACATTTAACCAACTGTACACCACCTTTAATCAAATTACAAATAAGTATAGAACCATTAGCGAAGAGAAAGAGGCTCAATTCATTTTTTTATCCCTATTGGTAGAACATGTGCGTGTAGGTATTCTCAGTGTGGATGACAAGGAACAAATTCACCTCATTAACCAATCAATGAGAAATTATTTGACCAACACTGTAGTAAAAAATCTGGCCGATATGCACCTGAATGAATTAGAGCTGGTCAAAGCATTTCGTTCAATCAAAGTCGGAGAAAACCAGCTGGTAAAAAAAACGGTTAATGGAAAAATAATCCCACTTACCATCCATGCATCCGAAATCCGACTTCAGGGTCAATATTATAAATTGATCTCTGCACAAGATATTCGCAATGAATTAGAAGCTAATGAACTGGAAGCATGGCAAAAGCTGATAAGGGTGCTCACGCATGAAATCATGAACTCAGTGTCTCCTATTATTTCATTGAGTTCGACACTCCACCAACTTATCAACAACGACAAAAAAGATAAAGAACTCAACGATGCCGAAAAGGCAACCTTACAAAAGGGCCTTGAAGCCATACAATTACGAAGTCAAGGGCTTCAGCATTTTGCAAATACTTATCGTAGCCTTACAAAGATACCTCAACCCCAGTTTCGGAAGGTAAAGATCACAGCTATCATTGATAGGCTAATCATACTTTTTCAGGAAGAACTTAAACTGAAAGGAATTGCCTTGGAAATAGGTGATACTTATAGTAGCGAGATTCTTGCCGACCCAGAATTAATCGAACAAGTATTGATTAATCTGATAAGAAATGCTGTTGATGCCGTAGCTGAACAGTCGGATCCTCAAATTAACATCGAAGTATCTACACAGCAATCCAAAATAACTATTATTAGGATTGAAGACAACGGCTCAGGAATAGATGAGGATAAAGTAGATAAAGTTTTTATTCCCTTCTTCACCACCAAAAAATCAGGCTCGGGAATTGGTTTGGCGTTGTCAAAACAAATCATTCAAATGCATGGTGGTCATATAGCGCTTGTTTCTAAAGTGGACATGGGTACTACTGTGGAAATAAGACTGTGAGTAAAATAAAAAAAGCCTGGCTCATTTGAACCAAGCTCTTTAGAGTAAGTAAAACGAAATTAAGCTTCCTTCTTACCACCAAGCATTACCAAATCATTCACATTGATCTCGGTAAAGAATTTCTTTTCGCCCTTGTCCGTTTCATAAGCACGATGCACGAGCTTACCTTCTACGGCTATTTCCGCGCCTTTCTTTAAGTATTTCTCCGCCACGCCTGCAAGCTTGCCCCAGATCACAAGGTTGTGCCATTGTGTGTCTTCTGTTTTTTCGCCTTTTTTGTTTTTGTACGTGTCTGAAGTAGCAATAGAAAAGGTGGCTTTCTTCTTATCACCAAACTCCTTTACTTCAGGATCTTTTCCTAAACGACCAATTAACTGCACGCTGTTTCTTAAACTTTTCATGATTGTAGAATTTAATTGTTTAACATTCTTATTGAACCAGTGACTTTATTGACGACTGATGATGCAAAGGTGTAGGGAGAAAGAAACCCGAATCGTATGTTAAATGCTTACTTTCGGTTATATTCGTTAGTAAACGTTTGTAATCGGTAATAATCTTTGAAAAATGGCTGCAAAAGAAGAAAAAGCCTGTTTGGAATGCGGTGAAAAAATTGTAGGCAGAGCTGATAAAAAGTTTTGTTCTGATCAATGTAGGGTATCCTACAACAACCGTATCAATGGCGAAAGAACCAATTATGTACGCAATGTCAATAATATCCTTGGTAAGAATCGTAGAATTATGGAGGAACTCAACCCTTCTGGAAAAACTAAAGTCAATCGTAACAAACTAAGTGTAAAAGGGTTCGATTTCGCCTATCATACAGATACCTATCGCACCAAAGAAGGAGCATACTACCGGTACTGCTATGAGCAGGGCTACTTAGAAATTGACCCTAAAACTGTACTCATTGTAAAAAAGGAAATCAAATAACATGATGAAAGCATGGTCTCTGGAAGGAAAGAAAGCGCTAATAACAGGTGGCTCCAAAGGAATCGGTTTTGCCATTACAGAGGAATTTGCCCAATTGGGTGCAAGAATTATCATTGTTGCTCGCGATGAAAAGCAACTTAATAAAACTGTCAAAGAGTTTAAAAAACAAAGCTTTGATGTCGAGGGAATTGCTGGAGATGTGACGGATAAAAAATTCAGAGTTCAATTGATGGGCGATGTCAAAAAAAGATTTGGTGGGCTAGATATTTTGGTAAACAATGTAGGTACCAACATTAGAAAAAAACTCATCGAATATTCTGAAGAAGAGTATAGAAAAATATTCGAAACCAATTTATTCAGCTTGACTGAGATGGCGAGACTATGCTATCCGTTTCTTAAAGAATCAGGTAAGGCCAGCATGATTAACATTGCATCTGTCGCTGGATCCATTGACATCCTAAGTGGCCCGCCTTATGGGATGACTAAGGCTGCTATCATACAGCTTACAAAACATCTTGCTGTAGAATGGGCACAAGACAATATAAGAGTAAACACTGTTTCACCATGGTATATTGATACCCCTCTCGCTCAGCCTGTTCTAAACGATCCAGAAAGATTAAAGAAAATTATAGACAGAACCCCAATGCAGCGAGTCGGTCAGCCGGAGGAGATTTCAAGCCTCGTGGCCTATCTCGCGATGGACAAAGCCAGCTATATCACAGGGCAAAACATCAATGTAGACGGAGGAATGATGTCAAAGGGACTATAATCAAATATCTGATTTTTTGAGTTTCAAATAAGCTAAGTAGTTAAAGATAAAAGTCCACGCACCAGCAATCAGTACAGAAGAGATACTGACATAATCCTGAATTTCCTGAAACACATAGCGAGGAAATGGCATTGGCACCAAATTACTTATCGACTCCATAGGAAGGTAAGGGATCATCCAAGGTACATAGTCATCAATGTTGGCCATTATGATAGCCTCAATAAGGCGTGATAATACAAGAATCACTATCGTTAACCCCGACCTCTGTATAGTAATGCCCAATAAGAGCGCGAAGGATAAAAAGGCAAATACCTCAAGAAAGTAGGCAAGGAAAAATTCCAAATCAGTCAACACATCACCCACAATAATAGACGGGCTGTAGATCATTCCCGTGATCAGAGCAATCACAAAAACCATTGCTGTACTCATGGCACTCAAAAGCACGTTAGTCAGCACTTTCGAAATCAAGAATTGCGCCCTGCTCATTCCGTCAATTACATTCTGACGCACAGTACGGTAACTGAATTCATTAGTGATACTGATCACCACCATGAAAGATAAAATAGCTTTAAAGAACCCACTAACAAAAGTGATGTTCTGCCACACATCTGGGAAGTGGTAAAATGGAATTCTTGTAATGTTAATTTCAGCGCCAAAGCTCGCACCCATACTAACAAGCCATTTTAAGAACTCCATGCCACTGGCTGTAGTCATTCCCAATGTGAAGAAATACAAACCGCAGACCACCCAAAATGTGCGGTAACTGGTTAATTTCTTAAGATCAATCTGTAAGAGGTGTAACATTATTTTGATTCAGCCAAAATTTCTAAAAATTGCTTTTCCAAGCTTTTCTTTTTGGTTACCAGATGGGATGCAGTAACTCCTTTCTCAAATAAGAATTTATTAAGGTCTTTACTTTTAATTCCTTCTTTAAGCTTCAATTCATAAAAGCCGTTTTCTCGATTTATAGAAGACACTCCATCAAATGCGCTAAGTACTTCCGATATATCACCTTCCGCATTCACTTCTACTGTTTCTGAACCATTATTGACATCCTCCACAGGGCCACTATATACCATATTGCCCTTCTTCAATACTGCAAAATGAGTACACACTTTTTGTACCTCATCCAACAAATGGCTTGCAAGGATAATCGTTCTGCCATCAGAGGCAATTTTCTTAATAAGCTCTCTAATTTCTGCAATTCCCATTGGATCAAGTCCATTGGTAGGCTCATCTAAAATCAACACTTGAGGATCGTTAAGCAAAGCAGAAGCAATTGCAAGGCGCTGCTTCATCCCCAATGAATAAGTTTTGTACTTATCATTTCTTCTTTCTGTTAACTCCACTAGCTGCAATACCTCGCCAATTTGATCCTTGGTAGCTCCCTTAATCATAGCAGTAAGCTCCAGGTTTTTTTGACCAGTCAGATAGGGATAAAAAATAGGATGCTCCAGAACCGCTCCAATTTTCTTGCGTGTTTCGTGAGTGGCTTCTTCACCAAACCATTTAAAACTACCCGATGAGGGATTAACAACACTCATCAGCATTCCGAGAGTAGTGGTTTTTCCACTACCGTTGGGCCCCAGCATACCGAATACCTGACCTGCTCCTACCTCGAGGTTCATGTTGTTTACCGCGCAGAGCCGACCAAAATTCTTGGTGAGATTTTCAATTTGTAGTACTGTCCCCAAATGAAGTTCGTTTAGTTTTTCTCCACTCTCCTCAATCGATCACGTGATTCATGATCATCAGAGAACGCTTTTATCATTTTACCTATTTCAGCACTGTTGTCTATTTCCCGAAATAGCTTAGTCACTTTATTCAATTCTACCTTACCCAGAATATCCAAAACATACAAGCTGGAAGAATCATTGACTAAAACCACCATGCCTTTAGTTGTTCCATTTCGCTCATTAAGCAGCACATCAAAATTCTTTCCATCAAACCGACTGGTCATAATCTCCTCATAGTCTTCACCCTTATAACTGGTGGTGAGCTTTTTATAGTCAGATGTACCAAAACTGTCTGAAGACTTATCGATCACCAAGAATTTTAATTTCTCAATATCTTTAATCAAGTCGTCAAACTCTTTATTCTCAGACTGATTGAGCATGCGCAATGTATTCTTATAGAAATACAAAGTAAGCGCATCATCAAAGCGATCATTTAATGCAATTGTAGTTTCAGTTTGGCCATTGGCATTAAAGCTAAAACTCAGCAAGCAAGCACTTATAATAAATAGAGAAACACCTCTTATCATAACATTGATTTTAAGTGAAAGCCTAAGAGCAAACCACCTGGTCTACCCTTAGACGTAACTTGCCTAGTTTTTGTTTCCTTTCTTATTGTCTTTCAAACGCTCAAGGTCTTTCAACCCATCCACATCCATCTTACTTCCTATTTTAGAAATTTGTTTCAAATCAATCTCTCCAAATATAGACAGCAGCATAAACTCATCACTTCCGCCAGCAATCATTACCAATTCACTAATCTTGCCGCCCTTTTCACTGATAAAGAATCGCATGTCCTTTTCCTTATCCCTTACATACATCAGTTCTTCGTACTGACTCTTCGGCAACATTTTGTTGGCTTCATCATACAACCCCCTTGCATCCCTGGTTTCATCTTTCGCCAATACCTTCAAACCCTTGAGCTTACTGATGGCATCCAAAACTTCCTGATCCTCCTTGTTCTCCAACTCCATATTGGTGAACAACCCAAACATCTTACTTGAAATGGTCACCTGGCTGAAAGTATCATCAGACTGATACTTGTTAAAAAAATTGGAGACTGCTTCTCCCTGTGCATAAGCACCCATTACCACGAGCATCATTGCTCCAAAAACTATTATCTTTTTCATGTTATTAAGTTTAATGCTTTAGATTTCAATTTTCTCTTTACCTTCTTTAGTCACACCATTTTGAATGATTTCCTCCGCTTCATTAAAAACAGTGATCTTACCCGCTTCCTGTTTGGCTTTCCCGAACGTCTTCGAGATCATCATCAGCGCTTTTTTAGTTTCCTCAAAGGCCAATTGAGGGTCACTATATGTATCTACTACTTCTTCTGGATAAGACTTTCTTATTTCTTGTCGAACCAGATAAGTAGCAGCCACCAACACAAGTACACCTGCTGCAATTTTGGCTGTAGTGAAAATCATTTTAATCACTTTACCTTTATCAACCGGAGCTAAACCTGCCTTTACTTTATTGTCAAAATCAACCTTACTTATATTGATTTTTTTTTGCGCATCGAAATACTTAAAAAGCATGGCCGTTTCTTTCAAGTCTTCAGATACCTCATTCCCGCTGAAGTAGGCCTTTAACTCATTCTCCTCTTCAAGCGAAGTTTCACACTTCCAATACTTTTCCAGAAGTTGTTCTATGTTAGAGTCCATAAGCGTTAATCTTTATCAATTTTTCTCTTACTGCACTGCGCGCCCTAAATAAACTTACCTTTACTTGATTCATATCAATTTCCATAATCTCTACAATCTCATTGTAGCTATATCCTTCCACATCCCGTAAGTGCATCACCTGGCGTTGCTTTTCGGGTAAGGAGGCGATAAGTTTATTTACCTGTTGCATACTTTCAATTATTTCTGCTTTCTCATGTGGTGAAAGTCCATCTTGTTTTACTTCAAATCCAACCTCTATTGAATCCGTTGCTTTTCTTTTTTGAGCCCTTAACCTATCCAGAGCCAGATTTTTTGTTAATCTCATGCACCATGCCTCCCAATTGTTGATCTGATCCATGGCAACCCTTCCTTTCCACACTTTTATAAGCACTTCTTGAACGACATCCTCAGCTTCCTCAGCATTGTTTAAAAGCCTTAAAGCAAACCTAAAAAGTTTGTTTTTGGCTGGTATGACTCGATTTTCAAAAGCTTCAAGATTCATCGTTCAAAAGTAAGACGATACTAGTCCATAGATGTTACTAATGAATTTAACTATTTTTTTATCCTAAAAGGAAGAGTCACTTTTAGATCAGCTATCTTAAGTTTGTTGAAGCTAAAATAATGGAAGAGAAAGACAAGATTATAGTTTTTAAGGGGTTTGATACTGGCATTGAGGCCAACTTAGCTAAGACCAAATTAGATGCTTATGGAATCCCATGCTTTTTAACTGGTGAAAATTTCATTAACATATACCCTATTAGAAATGATATCTTCCCCGGGGTTCGTCTCCATATTTTTGAAAATGACAAATCCAGAGTAACTGAAATTCTCGAAGCCAAAAATTAAGTTTTTAATACGGTAAATTCTACTCGCCTGTTATTGGCCCTTCCTTCTTCCGTATCATTCGAATCGATAGGTATTGTTTCCCCGTACCCTTGCGCAGAAAGCCTGTAACTTTCAATCCCCTGACTGATCAAGTAATCAACAACAGATTGCGATCTACCTTGAGACAAATTTAAATTGTAATCATCCGAACCTTTGCTGTCGGTATGGCCGGAGATTTCAATTTCTACAGATGGATTAGTTTTTAACAAATCAACCACCTTATCCAATTCCACGAACGATTCAGATTTAAGTGTTGTTTTGTCAAAATCGAAATAAATATTTTTCAACCGTACCGTAACGCCAACCTCAATCTTATTCAAATAAAGATCTTTTATCACCGGGTTAACCTCATCACTTATTACTTCAATGCTGTCGGCAGCATTCAAATATCCCTCAGCGGAAGCATTTAGGACATACCAACCCATATCTGGAATTTCCATTTCATAATTTCCTTTTGGAGCATCGAGGCTTTTACTTGAGTTGGCTTCCTTATAGGTTGAATTCACTTTGGCTTTAATGGGTTCATTTGTTTTTGAATCAAATACAGTACCCACTAACATGAGCTTTTTAGGTATTGGAGCGAGATAAATATCAGCTATGATAGTGGTATCATTAAAAAGAGTAGGAATAGGAAAGCTCAACTCTTTTGCAATGTATCCTTCAGCAGAAGCGGAGACTACCACCTGCTCCGTTTCAGGGATACCCGTTTCGAATTCACCATTATCTGTCACATCAATGTTAATCGCATCAGCGCTTTTTGGTTTTACACTCACGCGCGAGGTAATGGGCTGCATGGTACTCTCATCATAGACAATACCATTTACCTTTACTTGAATATCTTTTGGTAAGAGGATAAATAAATCAAGATTACCTCCGTCTACCCTACTGTTAGCTCTTGAGGTAAATACATTACCACTTGCATCCATTGAAAAGTAGGCATCCCCTGCTGCAGTATTTATGGGAGGCCCAAGGTTAACTGGCTTTGACCAGTTTTTCCAAGTGTCATCAAGGCGAGTTGATTTATATATATCAGATCCACCTTGCCGCTTAGGGTCAAGTTTATCGCTGGCAAAGTATAGCGTCTTATCATCAGGACCGATGAATGGCCCAAACATATCAGAACGATCTGTGATGTTCAGTTTTTCAGGTTGAGACCATGATCCATCGGATTGTTGATTACTTACATACAGATCACTCCGGATACTCTTTGGCACTTCCGTAAAATACAGAATCATGTGCTTGGCATCAGAAGATATGGTAGCTCCATTGAATCTACCCTTCTCCATATCCTCGTATCCTTTTACTGACATTTCTTGCCAACTGCCGCCAGGGCTCACAATTGAAAACCCTTTCGAGTCACGACCTCTTCCACCACGGACAAATAATGACCCATCAGGCAATACGTTAAAAACCTGATTGGATCTATGGTCATTGAAAGGTGACCTGAGATGTTCAGGGGCAGACCATTCTCCACTCTCATCCTTGCGTGTTACCCATATATCCTGACTCCCTTCTTTCCCAAAAGTATTCTCGGGATGATTTTGAACAAAAAAGTATACTGTCTTTCCATCAGGTGAAACCACAGGTGCGGCTTCATGATAAAATGTATTTACCTGTTTGCCAAGATTAACCAATTCATACCGTTGGCTGAATTCCTGACCGTAGACTAAGGCACCAAAATGACAAAATAGAAGGAAAAGCAATTTTCTCATATCTCAGATTTTGTTCAAATGTAAAGTTAGTAGATTCTCAACTCAATAACAGTTGAATCCTTGCAAAGGAGATGCCATGAATGAGCTAAAAATAGCCCATTTACCCAAATTTAGCTCCGAACTGGAATTATGATACCTCGCCCACTCATTATTATACCCACTACTATAAGTACCAGAGCAATGGAAGTCATAATAAAAACCCTCTTATGTTTCGCCTTGCTGTCAGTAAGCTTTTTAGTGGAAGTACGTGCCAAAGTAATAAATACAATAGCGATGAGCATTATAAAAGAATGCTCTACGGTCCAGTATCGGGTAATGGAGTCTTTCATGGTGTTGGCGCCAAACTGAACAAAGGGACTCACGAAATAAATAATCAACCCAACAAGAAGCTGAATATGCGTTGCTATCATCAACCACAGTGTTAATTTTTCATCTGCTTTCTCAAATGGTTTTTTGCTGATCAATCCAACCATCGACTTGGCCACAACAATTACCAGAAGTAGTAATACAATATATCTTAAGCTAGAATGGGTGTGTAGGAGTCCTGTATACATGGTTTACTATTTTAAACTCAAAAATAAGCCACCGGGAATATATTACCCTAGATTATGCCACATATTATTACCCCAAATCGCATTCCGTTTTCTTCTCAAATCCGCAAATACCCTTTGAAATATTTTGGTCAGGTTGGCTATATTGTCCATTCTTATGATCCGCAAAGTAATCTTTATTACATCTCTGGCGCTATTCTTTGGCACTATTCAATTAAGCGCTCAGCCAGACACAGTGAAGGCAGGATCTTATGTGATTAGTGTCCATGACATCAATTTTCACGAAAAAGAGTACACCGTGCGTTTTTGGTTGTGGTTTCTTTACTCCAATCCAGAATTCGACTTTGCCACTCAACTCGATATCCCAAACGCCAAAACAATAGACCCGCCAGAAATAATTTATGATAGTCTAGATGGAAAAGCTTGGGTGATCATGAAGATGAAATGCACGATGAAACAGAATTGGGATGTTCGTGATTTCCCGTTTGATGAACAACGCTTAAAAGTTCAAATAGAAAACACTTTGTTTGATAATAACTCTCTGGTTTTCAAACCAGATGTAGAGGGCAGCAATTTTGATAAAAAAGAAGCTATTGATGGATGGACTATTACTGACTTTAGGGTGGTGAATGGGGACAATGATTACGAGACCGGGTTTGGAGATCCAGAAAGTCATTATCAGATATTCTCTGCGCTAAAGTTAGAAATGAATATAGAAAGAGAAGCGTGGGGTTTGTTTGCCAAGATATTCATTGGCATGTATATCGCTTTTCTCATTGCCATTATAAGCTTCACTCCTAAACCATCTGAATTAGAACCAAGATTCGGCTTACCTGTTGGTGGATTATTTGCAGCAGTCGGTAACAAATACATTATTGATTCGTTGCTCCCGGAGTCTTCTGATTTTACATTGGTGGACACATTACACGCTCTTACTTACCTGGCCATATTTGGATGTTTGCTGGTTTCAGCAATCGCACTTAAGTATAACGACTTAGGGAAAATTGACGCTAGCTACAAAGTAAATTCAATTGGCGCTCGCATCGTGATTGGAATTTATATACTGGCGAATATCTTCTTTGTTATACTCGCAATTATCTAGCTTACTAATTCCGATTCTTGGTGTCGATGATGATCGTCACTGGACCATCATTGATCAGCCCTACTTTCATATCTGCACCAAACTCTCCACTTTGCACCGCCTTTCCAAAAGCAACCTTCAGCTCCTTCAGAAAGCTTTCATATAAAGGCACAGCGATATCTGGTTTTGAGGCTTTTAAATAGGAGGGACGATTACCCTTCTTTGTACTGGCATGAAGGGTAAATTGACTGACCACAATAATTTCTCCACTGATGTCCTTTACGCTTAGGTTCATCACACCTTGATCGTCATCAAAAATACGCAGATTAACTACCTTGCTCGTAAGCCACGTAATGTCCTCAGATGTATCGGCATCTTCAATACCCAATAAAATTAATAGCCCTTTTTGAATTGATGATTTTGTTACCCCATCAATTTTTACTGATGCTTCTGAAACACGTTGAATTACAGCAACCATTTAGAAACTCTGAAGTAATTTAGATTCATATACAGAAGTACCATTTTCGTTCTTGCTGGCCATCGCCAACATAGCTCTTGCTACTTTGGCTGAATCAATAGCCTTGTATTTCCCAGGTACCAGAAATCCAAAAAGTTTAAAAAAAATTTTGGCAGCATCTTCACCAGAACGCTCCTCAGCGCGTGCACCCAATAACAGTGATGGCCGGAACACGTGGTAAGCATCAAATCCAATTGTAGCAATAGCCTCCTCTACCTCTCCCTTTACCTTGTTGTAGAATACTGATGAGGACGGATCAGCACCAAGCGCAGAGATGAGTAGAAATTGTTTTGCGCCACCTGATTTAGAATTTTTTGCCAGATCTAACGGGTAATCAAAGTCTATTTTCCGAAACGCCTCTTTTGTTTTGGCTTTTTTAATGGTGGTTCCAAGACAACAAAACACATCGTCAGCAACTAAAGAAGGTGCTAACTCACTGAGATCATCTCCATTGGTCTTAATTACCTCTATTTTACTATGGCTTACGGGCAGGGTGTTTCTTGTCAGGCATTTTATTTTACTATAAGCCTTATCTTCAATCAGAAGCTGAAGCAATTGACTTCCAATCAATCCTGTTCCCCCTGCAAGCAGTGCAATTTTCATTATTGAAATAGATTAGATTTCTCCCATTCAAGGAATTTATCCAATTCAGCTCCCAAAGAATTGTAAGTCCAAATAAGAATACCAAAATCATCGACCAAACCTGTGAAGGGTATAATATCAGGAATGATGTCTGCCGGATTTATAAAATAAAGAGTTGCCGCAACAATACTTATAGCCGTTTTCCAAGGCAACGTATTGTACTTTCCAGTAGTGAATGCTTTAAGTAATCTACCGAGTACAAAAATTTGCTCCTTTGTCTCTGCTGTAATTCTTTGTCGATCTTCAATACTATTTACCTTTTTCCCCAATTGACCTAACAGTGCCATCAACCTGTACTTGTTAGCAATCAGATTTCCCGCTGAATTCTTTGCGGCATTAAAAACCGGATTATTGAACTGAAATACAGATTTCATAATTGTTAAAAAATTTGTTGAATCTCCTTTTTCAACTCAGACATGGCATGATTTATTGGCTCCACTTTCTTATCAATTGCAGACTGAAATATCTGTCGCGCCAAATCAATACCTGTAGCATCCTCTTTCATTGCTCCGGCTGCTTCATTGATTTGAATTACCAGATCCTCTTTGGCGTTTCTAATCCTATCCCAGAGTTGCTCGCTCATATACACCTGCTGAGATACATTATGGTTGTACTCATTCCTTATTTCATCAAGGAGTATTTTTTGAAAATCCTGTGCCGTATAAGCCGGGTTATTCAATCTTACTAAAAGGTTTTGAGGAGAGATTCTTTCTAAAAACAGTGTCATCCGCTCATAGGCCTGTAACCTGATGGGTAACAAGGTTTCAATGCTTCTACCTCTCACCTCCATCCGCTTCATTTCCAGTTCTTTTGAAATAAAAGCCCTCACCATAAGATACACTGCATAAAGTACTACCGATGCCGGTATCAATATTTTTCCAAACTCAATCAATGCGTTCATAGAATTATTTATCTCAATTGAATGTTTAAAATTAAGCTATTTTAGTGCCCAAGTTACCGGTTAATTACCTAAAAAATTAGCATTGCGCCTTTTCAAATTATGACTGACACCTTTATTCCAGTTACACTAACGAAAAAAGCAGCGGAGGAAGTACGCAAAATAATGAAAACAAAAAGTATTCCGGACGAATACTGCCTACGTATCGGTATAAGAGGCAGTGGCTGCGGTGGAGCGGCAATGATGATTGGTTTTGATAAAAAGAAAGATTCTGATCTAACCTATATTCTTGAAAACATCGAAATAGTGGTAGATAAAAAACACG
Source organism: Cyclobacteriaceae bacterium (assembly GCA_049289315.1). Lineage (GTDB taxonomy): Bacteria > Bacteroidota > Bacteroidia > Cytophagales > Cyclobacteriaceae > ELB16-189. The sequence goes on along the minus strand of JBATLM010000028.1, from coordinate 5,338 downwards.
CCATGTATGTAATCGGAAAAGAGGTCGATTTTCACGAGGGAGCCGATGTGCGTGGATTTATGTTTGTCGATCCATCTACCTAATTGCTACCATTTCTTTGAAGATCAACTGATACTTGTGCTTTTTTGCAAACGCCTCCAATCGGTGGGTTAAATTTCGAGATGGTTACCTCTACTTTCATAGCAGAGTTGAAGGAATCCAAAATCTTTTGTGCGATAGTATGAGCAACGGGTTCTAAAAGTTTAGAAGGTTTCTCCATTTCATTCTTTACAATTGAATAAATCTCTTCGTAATTAATCGTTCCTGACAAATCATCATGAAATGCTGATTCTTCAAAAGAAGTGTTGACAGAGATATCTACCTCAAACTTATTACCTGAAGAACGTTCCTCAGGGTATATGCCGTGGTAGGCGTGGAACTCTAACCCTTCAAGAACAACTTTACCTTTTAATTTCATCCAATAAAAATCTATTGAATCTCGTCAAAGAAGGATTTTTGAGGTTTTGGTTCCAATGCCGCCTCTTCCTTTTGTGGCTCCTCAACCTCAGGCTGATTGTTTTGGGAAAGACTATTGGAAACAATATTTGGGTTTGAATTGGGATTTAAGGTTTGCTTGGCCTCACGTCTCGCCAAATTCAAATGCTGATCAGGATCAAAACTGCTGGTGGCTGTTCGCAATCGCTCCACTTTATCCATTGTTTCACCAGCCAGTCTTTTCAAGTCGCCCAATAGATTCCCTCTTTCTGATTCGATGCTTTTATAGTTTTGAACAAGTGTCTTTAGTCTCTCCTCCATCTCTTCCAACATTTGCCTTGAAGTGGCCTCTGATTGTTCAATAGTGTCTTTGGCTTTTGTTTTTGCCTCATTTAAAAGTGCCTCTGCTTTCAACTGCACCTCCTTCAGGTGAAGTTCCGCTGCCTTATTTGCCTGCTCAATTACATTTGCTCCGGTATCTTCCGCAGTTTTTAATGTTTTGTACAAGGAGCTTTCTACCTCTCGAAGTTTGGTTACTTCTCTTTCAGTGGCTTCCAATTTGATGCGCATCTCTTTGGTTTCATCCTGCACGCGCTCCCACTCTTGAGATAAAGAGAGTAGAAAAGCGGTAACCTCGTCTTTATCGTACCCTCTTAATACCTTCTCAAATGTTTTCTGCCTGATGTCAAGTGGTGTGACTTTCATGTGATTGTTGGTTTGCTGTGGTAATCAAGTTTAAAAAATAATTTCCCAAATGGATAAGGTTCTATCATCGCTGGCACTTACCAGCTGATTATTAAACGAAGTCCATACCAATTTATTGACTGAGGTGCCATGCCCAGCATGACGAGCCTTATCAATTACCTTTAATAGCTTAAACTCCTCGCTATCCCACACCTTTATGGACTTGTCCATGCTACAAGTTACAAAATGTTTGCCATCTGGGCTAAATGCAATATGATTGATCGTATACAAATGGGCGGCAATATCATCTCTCAATTCATAAGAACCATCTGAATCCCATACCTTTAGATGAGCATCGCGCGACCCACTTAATAAATAATTTCCATTGTTTGTAAACTGAACTGTAAATACTGAATTGTTATGCGCCTCCCATTCGTGCTTAAGGTGATGATCAAATAAATCAAACACCCTTATAAAGTTGTCACTATAGCCTACAACTAACTCATTCTTTTCATTATTAATGGCCATTGTTCTGGCACTCTTTTGAGAATACTCGAGGCGGTCAAGAATAATCCAATCTTGCTTATCTACTACATAAACCGCTCCATCACCTCCAGCTGCGAATATCTTTTTACCTATTGATTTCAAATCAAAAATATAGGAGTTGGTAAGTTTCAGTGATTTGATCTCCTTCCTATTATTATAATCCAGCAGGTGTATTCCCTCAAAATTTTGGGCAGCTACAAGTTTGCCCGCGTCCTGAAGATAAAGCAGTGCATAAATAGAGTTGGGAAGTTTTGCTACCAATTCACCCGTTTCAGGAGTTTCCATATTCCACCGAACTACCATTCCATCACCATCTGCTGAAAATAGATCTCCGCCACTTTTCCCATTGATAATTGTATAAATACAATCTCTGTGACCAGTAAGCGTATGAAGCCTGTTTACTTTTTTAACATCCATCAAAAATCAACATTACCACGCCAACTCATTTGTTCTTATTTTTGACAAAATTGGATAGATAAGCCAAATAAACCAATGCCATTAAAAGATTTGAAGGGAGTAAATACGGGTAAGGTCGCTTTGTGGCATATCACAGAGGATGAAGGTTTCCTTGCCAATCAATTGAAGCCCGTATCATGTCCCAAAGAAATAATCAGTCCTCAAAAAAGGCTGGAATGGTTATGTGGTCGTTTACTCATTCGACATCTGGTAGATTCCGTGGGGCTTATTTTTCATGGTATCGAGAAAGATCAGTTTGGAAAACCTTTCCTTAAAAATCTTGATCATCATATTTCTCTTTCTCATTCCTACCCATATGTGGCGGCCCAAATCCATCCATCACATTCTGTAGGAATTGATATTGAACAACCCAAAGAAAAACTACTGAGAGTCGCACCCCGTATTTTAAATCTTGAAGAGTTAGAAAACGCAGGGAGCGACCTCACCAAACACTGCATATACTGGTCTGCGAAAGAAGCATTGTATAAAATCTATGGTAAAAGAGGTCTCCTTTTCACCAACAACCTTAACATTCAGCCTTTTGATTTGGAAGAAGCTGGCCATCTTAAAGGCCGGATTGATGCAGAGGGCAACAGTGTATTTGCAGAACTTCAGTATATTGTTCAGGAAGATTACGTGCTCGTTTATTCAAAAACCGACTAGATGAAAAACTTTGCAATTGGCATGCTGTGCCTGATGAGCTTCTCCGGCTTTGCACAAACTGTTCAAGATTTTACTTTGGTCAATATTGCTGACGGGAAAAATGTTTCGCTCAATGGATTCACCAATTGTAAAGGGATTGCCGTTATTTTTACCAGTAATGAATGTCCATACGATCAGCAATACAGACAAAGGATCAATGAATTGAATGATAAGTACAAGGGAACCATTCAATTTTTACTTATCAATTCACATACAGAGCCAAGAGAAAACGCTAAGGCAATGGCACAGAAATACCCGAGTTGGGGATTGACTGTACCTTACTTGGCCGACAAAGATCAAATTGCTATGGACTGCATGGGGGCTAAAAAAAGCCCTGAAGCATTTCTATTGAAAAAGAATGGTCAGAATTACACGATTGCATATCATGGATCAATTGATGACAATCCACTGGTCACTTCTGACGTTGATAAAGCCTATCTAAATATTGCTATTGAGCAAATGCTAGCCAATAAGAAAATTGAGATACCTGACAATCGGGCTGCGGGCTGCACCATACGAAAGAAGTTGAAGTAATTAGACACCCAGGTCGCCACCATCCGATATTTCTACCAATAAAACCTTCACCTCATCCGCTTTGGCGTGCTCTCCCATTTTTTCAAATGACGTCACAAGATTTCGCAATGCCCTACGAATAATTTCCACACTATTGCAAGGCTCGTAGAATGAAGGCTGTGGAGTTAAATGAAGTTCATTGATGTAGTTTTCAATATCCTGTTTTGAAAAAATCAAACCACGATTGAATGAGTTGATATAGAACTGAGTATTCTTATCATCCTTGTAGGTGAGTATAAAAAGATTAGGCAAATTAACTCCGTACACTGGCAGCTTCAATTTCTGAGCTACCAGCATATAAATTATACTAAGCGTTATGGGATTGCCCTTGCGTGTTTCCAGCACCACATTAATCAAAGAGTTTCCTGGGGAATGAAAGTTTTTGCTGTTCGGCCCAAATTTCAACTTACCAAACAGAACACTGTTAATTACTTTTATCTGATCAAATGGGTAAAGATCATTTCTGAATTCCAGCCAAGTTTCATAATAAATCTGCTCTAGGTCTTGCTTCAACTTGAGCAAATCCGTGTCTGGATATTGGTAGGTGGACACAATCCACATGCCTGTGAGCAAATCCTGATCTTTGGAAGTGTACCATTCCCTCAACCTCCCTTTTACCAACTCATACTGAAGGATATGGATAAGGTCTTCAATTCTTTCTTGTGCTTTGGGGTTAAAGCAGCTCTCCCATTCCATTTCCAAAAGAGGAATTATCGAAACACCGATCGATAGAATCTTCTCTTCAACATGAGAAACTATCTTGGTGTCGTCATCATCAAGCAATGATACCAGTGCCTTAAGCTCCTTCTCCTCCATTTATGTTTGAATCACCCCAACATTGAATTTCTCTATGGGCGCATGGTCGGCCGCTTCGATGCCCATCGAAACCATCTTTCTTGTTTCCAAAGGATCAATTACACCATCCACCCACAATCTTGAAGCGGCATAGTAAGGACTCAGTTGATTATTGTAACGATCTGTAATTTCTTTTAGCAACTCCTCCTCCGCTTCTTTTGTAATGGTTTTGCCCTGCCCCTTTAACGTATTTACCTTTATTTGTAATAAAGTTTTGGCTGCGGATGCACCACTCATTACCGCAATTTGAGCCGTAGGCCATGCGTATATTAGTCTCGGGTCGTATGCCTTACCACACATGGCATAATTACCTGCTCCATATGAGTTGCCAACAATTAAAGTAAATTTAGGAACCGTAGAGTTAGCCATGGCATTCACCATTTTAGCTCCGTCTTTTATAATTCCTCCGTGCTCTGCTTTGCTACCTACCATAAACCCGCTTACATCCTGAATGAAAAGCAAAGGCACTTTTCTTTGGTTGCAGTTCATAATAAAACGTGCTGCTTTGTCGGCAGAGTCTGAGTAGATCACACCACCCATTCGCATTTCACCTTTTTTTGTCTTTACAATTTTTCTTTGATTAGCCACAATACCTACTGACCACCCGTCAATGCGTGCATAGCCGCACAAAATAGTCATACCATAAAGCTCCTTGTACTCTTCAAACTCAGAATTATCAACAAGTCGCTTGATGATATCCACCATGTCGTAAGGCTTTACCCTACTATTAGGTATAAGTCCGTATATTTCTTTTGGATCTTCTTTGGGTGCTTTTGCCTTTATCCTATCAAAGCCAGCCTTGTCGTTATGACCAATTTTATCAAAAAGCTTTTTTATATAATCAAGACAAGCTTGGTCGTTAGGGAATTTATTATCGGTAACTCCAGAAATTTCACAATGTGTAGTCGCTCCTCCCAGCGTTTCATTATCCACATCTTCTCCTACAGCTGCCTTCACCAGATAAGATCCGGCCAAAAAGATAGAACCCGTCTTGTCCACAATCATGGCTTCATCAGACATGATAGGTAAGTAAGCACCACCAGCAACA
>JBATLM010000027.1:0-2998 GCA_049289315.1 Cyclobacteriaceae bacterium | reverse complement strand
CTGTTAATATCAAAGTATAACCTTCCAGTTCTACGCATAAAAAAATCTACAGAGGAGCAAGTCATTTCCTTTTCAACACAATACCGAAGCTCTTCTTTTATTAGCGTCAAATGAAAATCTTCACCGCTAACCGGCTTAATATTCTGTATTATTTTTTCAGTTTGCTTACCGTAATTTTCAACCAAGTAGTTGGCCATTTGTACATCCAACCCCCAGCCGATCATTTGTTTTTTCAATTGATTAACATATCGCTTCACTCGTTTAGAATTAATCAGTTGGCCGTCAGCTAATCTTATTTTGTGCGTATAACATTTTGATGTTTCCCTTCTCCGGGGATGACTATCAATCACCATATCCACAATTCGTTCTGCCATTTTTCTGTATCCAGTCAACTTACCACCAGCAATCGAATACAATCCACTTGGCGAGATAAAGATTTCATCTTTCCTGGAAAGCTCAGAAGCAGATTTTCCATCCTCATGAATAAGGGGACGCAATCCTGCCCAACTGGACTCAATATCTTCCAATGTTAGGTTTACTTTGGGAAAATTTTCATTTACACCTTTGATAAGATACTGCGCATCTTCGGATGTGATCACCACCTTGTCGATATCTCCCTGATAATTGGTGTCTGTAGTGCCTACGTAGGTAGTTCTTCCTCTCGGAATAGCAAAGATCATTCTGCCATCGGCAATATCGAAATATATGGACTGACGGATGGGTAGCTTTTCCTTTGGCAACACGATGTGCACCCCTTTAGTAAGGTGAAGTCGTTTTCCTTCACGTGATTTGTCCATCACCCGTAGTTGATCTACCCAAGGGCCTGTGGCATTGATAACCACATGTGATTTAATGGTGAAAGATTCGTTTGAAACACTATCATAGGCTTCCACTCCACATACACTTCCTATCTCTGAATAATTGAGTTGGGTTACGTTACAATAATTGACAATCGTAGCCCCATACTTATTCGCTTTCTTAGCTACTTCTATGGTAAGCCTCGCATCATCTGTTCTGTATTCCGCGTAGAGGGCTCCCCCCTTTACATCATCCTTCTTAAGTAATGGTTCACGTCTCAGTGTTTGTCTTCGGGTAAGCATCAACCTCCTGTCTTTACCAGTGACACCTGCCAGCCAGTCGTACAACTTCAACCCGAAAGAAGTGAGCAGGCTACCAAAGCCACGATGCTCGCGCAATGGTAGCAGCATCTTCTCTGGCAGTACCAGATGAGGCGCCAATTTGTGAACTACAGCGCGCTCACTCCCCACTTCCTTTACCAATGCAAATTCTAATTGTTTTAGATAACGAAGCCCACCATGAATCAGTTTGGTAGAACGGCTGCTGGTACCCGATGCAAAATCACCCTTTTCAACCAGTGCCACCTTTAGCCCACGAGAAGCGGCATCCAAGGCTATCCCCACTCCTGTTATTCCTCCACCGATTACCAACATATCAAATTCATGTCGCTTTAGCGAAGCAACGAATTGATGGCGGTTCCTACTGGAAAAACTCATATGCAGATTAGCTTATCATTCTTCATCAATCCACTTCATAGATCTCTTAACGGCTTTCTGCCAACCCTTGTATAGCGTGTTCCTTTTCTGTTCATCCATCGCTGGTGTAAATGTTTTATTAATCACACGATCATCAGCAATGCTTTCTTTCTTCCACAACCCCACTTGTATACCGGCCAGGTAAGCTGCTCCCATAGCAGTAGATTCAATCACTTCCGGCCGCTCCACTTCTGTGTTCAATATATCAGCCTGAAATTGCATTAGGATGTTGTTCGCACAGGCACCACCATCCACTTTTAAGCTTTTCAACTTTACTCCTGCGTCTTCCTCCATGGCATCCAATATATCTTTGGTTTGATAAGCCAGAGATTCCAGTGTGGCTTTTATAATATGATCTTTACCGGTATCGCGTGTTAGTCCAAAGATGGCTCCCCTCGCATACATATCCCAGTAAGGTGCACCCAATCCCGCAAAGGCCGGCACCACATAAACATCGTTAGATCCCAAAGCTTTTGCGGCAAAGTATTCTGAGTCTTTCGACTGATCAATAAGGTGCAGGCTATCGCGCAACCATTGCACCGCAGCACCAGCTATGAACACGCTCCCCTCTAATGCATATTCTACCTTTCCATCCAGTCCCCAGGCTATAGTAGTGATTAACCCGTTTTTAGAATGTTGGATCTTATCCCCAGTATTCATGAGCATAAAACATCCTGTTCCATAAGTGTTCTTAGCCATACCAGGTGTGAAGCAGGCTTGGCCAAATAAAGCAGCCTGCTGATCGCCAGCTACTCCTGCTATAGGAATAGATACGCCATCAATTTCATACACACCAAAGTCAGAAGAAGAAGCATTGACTTTAGGCAACATCGCTTCAGGCACTTCCAACTCTTCCAACAGTTTTTTATCCCATTCCAAATTGCGAATGTTATACAGCAGCGTTCTCGAAGCATTGCTGTAATCTGTAACATGCGACTTACCATCTGTCATGTTCCATATCAACCAAGTGTCGATAGTTCCAAACAGCAACTCTCCTTTCTTTGCCTTCTCTTTAGCACCCTTAACATTATTCAGTATCCAGTTGATTTTAGTTCCGGAGAAATAGGAGTCGATCACTAAGCCTGTATTTTCCCGAACATAATCTTCCAGGCCTTTGGCTTTAAGCTTTTCGCATAGGGCTGCTGTTCTTTTGTCTTGCCATACAATGGCATTATAAATAGGCTCTCCCGTCTTTTTATCCCACACAACCGTTGTTTCTCTTTGGTTGGTAATGCCTATAGCTGCTACGGACTTCGGACTTATACTATTTTCACTTAACACTTTTTGTAGCATACCCAGTTGGGTGGATAATATCTCTTTTGGGTCATGCTCCACCCAACCAGGTTTGGGGAAAACCTGAGTAAATTCCTGCTGAGCAATGGCTTGAATAGCTCCCTTCTCATTTAACAGCACCGCCCGAGAACTGGTTGTACCCTGATCTAATG
>JBATLM010000026.1:0-24455 GCA_049289315.1 Cyclobacteriaceae bacterium | reverse complement strand
AAGCAATTTCAGCAGTACAATTACTTTTTGTTTCTGGGTGAGGGTACGATTTATTTTTTTGCAAATACCCAGCGTGACAATGGAGTCCTTAACTGAGGGGGCGGCTATTGTTAATTGATGAGCCGGGCCTTTTTCACTGAATCCTGAATACTTATCGTATCGTTCAAGGTAAGCTTGAATAGAGGCCTGATCCAATTCCTGTTGGAAGAAGCGAATTACATATTGGCGCTCGTTAACCGTGACACCACCATCCTGTTTGGTGATGATGGCGAATAATTGGGTAAGTGCCTTTAATATTTCTTCACTCATATTTCTCTAGCAATGCAAGGCACGTTTTAGGAGTACATTTCAAATTTAAAAGGGATGGTCACAAGCTCTGCCAATTCCTCACCAATTTCTTCCATGTCTTCTTCTTCTTCATTGAAATACCAGATAACAGTCGCTCCTTTTATTTTCTCTAAAACAGTAAGCAAGTCCAGAACTGATTTTGAGGACTCGATATTAAGATATTCAAATTTAAATGAAACAGCAGTTTCTGAATTGGGATCCTTTGCATACTCTTTAAGCCACTCAATTATAGGCTGATAAAAAGTACTGCCATTGTCAATAAGTGATCTCCCAGTTACCTGAAATTTGCCTTGCGTTTTATCCATCAAAACATTAGGGGTTTCAGAGGTTTCTGCAATTACTAGTGGAGCCATTGATCTTAAGGTAATAAAATGTATAAAATTGATTAATCGGCTCAATTTAGAGCATAATAGCTTATTAATGAAGATTCTGGTGCCCTATTAAATGCGATATTATATAAGGTTCTCCTTATTGAAACTGAATGGTAGCAGAAATGAAGCCGAAGGGAATATTGTCCATTTAGATTCTTCGGTGAGTAAAACAATTTGAATGGGAGTCTTTTGTGAAGTTTCATACTCTAGCATTACTTGTCGGCATCCTCCACATGGGGTAGCCGCTGTTAGCTCTTTTTGGTTTTTTTTATGAGCTACAACAGCCATTTTTTTTAAGTTTTTGCCGGGATGGGCAGAGGCTGCTGCGTATAGTGCAACCCGTTCGGCACACATACACATTGGATAGGCAGCATTTTCTTGATTGTTTCCAATGACTAAAGTATCATCCTCAAGAATAATAGCAGCCCCAACGTGAAACTTAGAGTAGGGAGCATAAGCGTGATGAGCAGCATCCTTCGCTTTATGGACAAGGTATTTGGATTCTGCGTCCAAATCTTCAACCTGATCGAAAGTCTGTAAACCTTTCATAGAGAATGAATGAAGGTATTCACCTAAGTTAATAAACCCACATCTTCCTAAAAAGGAATTGAACATAATTCCTTTAATTTGGCGCTTAGAAGCCTGTAGATTGGGCTTTAATGTTTTACGAAATGAAGGAAAAATCAATATTGGTATTGGGTGCAGGGAGATCATCTTCAGCTTTGATCACTTATTTACTGGATCACGCTGCTGAAGGTAGATGGCATGTAACTGTGGGTGACTTCAATGTACGCTCAGCTGAAGAAAGGATAGGGGGATCTAAAAACGGGACAGCTATTCGCTTTAACATTGAGGAGGTAGAACTATGCAAAAAGCTAATTGCTTCATCTGATATTGTTATTTCATTATTACCAGCTGCCTTTCACCCCAAGGTGGCCAGGCATTGCCTCGCTCAGGGGAAGCACCTCTTCAACGCAAGTTACGTGTCGGACGAGATGCACTCCTTCAATGAGGAGGCAAAATCAAAAGGGCTTTTATTTATGAATGAATGCGGGCTTGACCCGGGTATTGATCATATGAGTGCCATGGAAATAATTGATCGGGTAAAAGCGAAGGGCGGTAAAATTTTGTCTTTTGAATCTTTTGCTGGTGGCCTTATAGCGCCAGAAACTGATCCCAACAATCCTTGGAGATACAAATTTACATGGAACCCTCGCAATGTTGTAATGGCGGGCCAGGGTACAGCAAAGTTCATACAAGAGAATCAGTACAAATTCATTTCATACCAACGATTGTTTACCCGTACCACCAATGTGCATATTCCTAAGTATGGTGATTTTCAAGGATATGCCAATCGGGATTCACTAAAGTACCGGGATACATATGGTTTGAATGGCGTAAAGACCATGCTGCGAGGCACATTAAGAAATGAAGGTTTTTGTTCTGCCTGGAACATATTGGTGCAATTGGGGTGCACAGACGACACCTATCAGATGGAGGGGGTCAATAAAATGACGCATCGTGATTTTATTAACTCGTTTTTGCCTTTCGATGATGTGGAGATGGTGGAGGGAAAACTTATGTCACGGCTTAATCTCGAAGCGACAAGTGCCGAGATGGAGAAACTGAAATGGTCAGGGCTTTTTAACAATGATTTGGTTGGGCTTGAGAAAGGAACTCCAGCACAGATATTAGAACAGATTCTCAATAAACGATGGAAGCTGGAGCCTGATGATAAGGATATGGTTATAATGTGGCATCGATTTACCTATAAATTAGGCAAGAAGGAACATGAAATTCAATCTTATATCATAATGCTGGGGGATGATTCGGTTCATACTGCCATGGCGAAAGGAGTGGGGCTACCACTTGCTATTGCTGCAAGGCTTTTTCTTGAAGGTAAAATAACACAGAGAGGTGTATGTATTCCTGTAAGTAAAGAGTTCTATGATCCGATTTTAAAGGAGCTGAAGTCTCTTGGTATTCACGCTGACGAAGTAGAACGAGTATTAGATTAAGCTTTGGATTTTTCGTACTCTTCATCAATTTTAAGGTTGTAACCCTGCGCTGCATCTACAGCCAACTGATCACAACGTTCATTCTCCAAATGGCCCGCATGTCCTTTTATCCATTTGAACTTTGGCTTGAACTTGTGATACAGAGGAATAAACCTTTTCCATAAATCGGGATTGGCTTTCTTTTTAAAATTGTTTTTCTCCCAGGTCCATATCCACCCTTTTTCTACTGCCTCCACAACGTACTTTGAGTCTGAAACTACTGTAACAGGAATACCACTTTTTGTTATTGACTCCAGTCCAGCGATAACGGCAAGCAATTCCATCCGATTATTAGTGGTTAACCTGAAACCCCCGCTCAACTCTTTCTCATGCTTACCATATCGAAGAATAGTACCATAACCACCGGGACCTGGATTACCTTGTGCGGCTCCATCTGTAAAAATCTGAATCATGAATGAGAATTCGAGTGATGATTAAACTGAAACTAAATTGGATTTAAAAATCTTAACTGCGATAGCCAAAAGAATAACTCCGAATACTCTTCTCAATACTTGAAACCCTGATTTTCCAATTACCCTTTCCAACCAGCCGGAAAGGCGAAGAACCAGGTAAACGAATAGAAGATTGACCAAAATGCCAACCAGAACGTTAATTTCAGAATAAACAGCTCTTAAAGAAAGAATGGTTGTTAATGTGCCGGCTCCAGCAATTAATGGAAAGGCCAATGGTACTACTGAGCCTGATCCAGCCGCTTCTGGATCGTCTTTGATTAGCGTTATGCCCAATATCATTTCCATGGCTACAATGAAAATAACGATGGCTCCAGCCAATGCAAACGAGGCTACATCCAGGCCAAAGAGCATGAGTATGGATTGTCCTAAAAAAAGGAAAAGAACCATGAGTACGGCAGATATGATGGTAGCTTTTTCTGCATAAATTCTCCCATCTCGTTTTTTAATGACCATGATCAAAGGGATTGCACCCAAGATGTCAATGACAGAAAATAGAATGAGGGTAACTGAAAATACCTCCGTTATGTTAAATGAACCCATGTTGATAGCTGTTAATCAGCAAAATTAACAATTATCAACTCGTGTTCTCTTAATCTTCTGTTTTCTTCTTTCTGAAATCGAAGTGGTAGGTTAATGAAAATTGCAGTGTATGATTATTCTCCACATCTATTGCATTACCTTTTATCACATATTGATTGAGGTAGCCTAATTGTATCTGCGCGTTGGATGAAAGCACATAACCTAAAGCGCCATACAATCTGTTTTGATCAAGGTAGTTGATGCCAAAGTTGGGGCCGTATTGTAAAAAAACCTCATCGTAGACACTTGCGAAAAAAGCACCCTTTTCCATTGATGATTTATTAATAGGTACGTTCACCATGAAACGATACCGTGCTCTTTTTTTATGAGTGTATCCATCGCGGTTGGAACTACCCGCTCCGTCATCTATTCTATTTTCAATATAACGCTGCTCTAACCGGAAGCGATGATTAAAATAAAATCGCCCTGCATTTTGAGTGAGGATCAACTGTTCCCAAATCCTATGTTCGAGAAACTTGAAAGGGACCGGTTGGTCACCATAAGGGTGTGATACAATGTATCCGTAGCCAGCAGTAACCATCACTGAAGGAGCAAGTTTATAGTCGAGACCAATTCTTGTCAGGGATTGCTGCCAGTCTTTAATTACCTCATCTCTGCGCCACTGGTATTCAGTGTGTAGGCTGTATTTGTCCGATAGTTTGTGGTTTCCAAAATACATGTACCATCCATTATTTTGATCGGTAATGTTCTTTTGTGACCAAGCGACATTGGACAAGCTTAATACAAAGATTATTGTGATGAGAGAATTTTTATACATAGGAAACGGATCAATATTAACTGAGTGACAAGAAAACAAATTTTGAGTTTTTGCCAATAAAACTTATTTAAGGGGCTCCATTTTTATGCTGCCCTGAATGATGAGAGGCGAGAGTTGTTATTTTTTAAGAAAGTATTGGATAGCCATTGCATAACCCTCCATGCCAAATCCCGTAATGAGACCGATACATTTAGATGTGATAATACTTTTATGTCTGAATTCTTCCCTAGCATGTAAATTGGAGATGTGGACCTCGGCTACCTTTGTGGTAATGGAGCCAATGGCATCATGGATGGGAATGGAGGTGTGTGTGTAAGCACCCGCGTTAAGCACAATACCATCGTACGAGAACCCGACCTCGTGCAATTTATTTATGATCTCCCCTTCTACATTTGACTGATAGTAATCAATGGAGATTTCAGTGAATCTTTTCTTTATTGTTTTCAGGTAATCATCAAAGGTTTGATCTCCATAAATGGTCTTTTCGCGAGTTCCTAAAAGATTGAGATTGGGTCCGTTGATAATCTGGATTTTCATGTTGGAAAGATAACAGGTAGGCGTTTATGAAACAAAAATGGGTTGTGCCGCTCTTACTTGTTTTCTGTGCAATGAATCTTGAATTTTGACTGAGCATGTGGGATATACATATCAAACACTTTAGCAATTATCTAAAATTAGAAAGATCACTTTCAGGCAATTCTATTGAGGCTTACGTTCGCGATATGGAGAAGCTTCAGCAGTTTGCGGATATGAACCTTAAGGGGTTATCTCCATTGAAAATTACGTCAAAAAACTTACAAGCGTTTCTTACTTATATCAACGAACTAGGGATGAGTGCCCACAGCCAGGCGAGAATTCTTTCCGGAGTAAAAGCATTTTACAAATATTTGATTTACGAGGAGTTGCTGGACAAGGATCCTACTGTATTAATAGAGGGGCCAAAGTTGGGACGGAAGCTGCCAGATACCCTTAGCTATATCGAAATTGAACAACTTTTGGAGGCAATTGATATGTCCACTCCAGAGGGAGGGCGGAACCGGGCCATGTTAGAAGTGCTTTATAGTTCGGGCCTTCGTGTTTCTGAACTGGTGGACTTACGCATGAACAATGTGTATTTTGATGTAGGTTTCTTAAGAGTTGTTGGTAAGGGAAATAAGGAGAGACTTGTGCCAGTTGGTAAGGATGCGCTTAAGTTCATTACGATTTATAAGGAACAAATTAGAGTGCATGTTCCAGTGCAAAAGGATTTTGAGAGTTATATGTTTCTTAATCGAAGGGGAAGGAAGCTGACACGCGTGATGGTATTTACAATCATAAAGGGACTCGCAGCAAAGATCGGTTTGAAAAAGACTATCAGCCCTCACACCTTTCGCCATTCTTTTGCTACTCATCTTATTGAAGGTGGAGCAGATTTACGGGCAGTGCAAGAAATGTTGGGTCATGAGTCGATCACGACAACAGAAATTTATACTCATCTTGATCGTGACTACTTAAGACAGGTGATCCAGGAATTTCATCCAAGGAGTTAAAGCATTATCTTTGCCCAACCCCTAAGTACTCAATGTATAAATTACTAGTTCGCCCTTTTCTTTTCCTTTTTGACCCGGAGGCTATTCATCATTTTGTTTTCAACGTGCTATCCTTAAAAGGTAAAATACCTGGGTTTAGACCATTGCTGCGGGCTTTGTTTGAATTTAAGAACCCCCAACTTGAAAAAGAGTTGTTGGGTTTAAAATTTCCAAATCCGATTGGGCTTGCCGCAGGGTTTGACAAAGACGCAAAATTAATTGATGAGTTGGCTTGTTTTGGTTTTGGATTTATAGAGATCGGAACCCTGACACCTCGAGCGCAGCCTGGTAATGATAAGCCAAGATTATTTCGATTGCCAAAAGATAAGGCGTTGATCAACCGCATGGGGTTCAATAATGAAGGGGTGGAGGCTGCTGTGAAAAGATTGCGCCAACGAGATTCCAAAGTAATTATCGGAGGCAATATCGGCAAGAATAAAGACACGCCTAATGATGAAGCTTTTTCGGATTATGCTTTGTGCTTCGAAGCTTTACACCCTTATGTAGATTATTTTGTGATCAACGTAAGTTCACCCAATACTCCAGGGTTGAGAGAATTGCAAGACAAAGAACCATTAATGCAATTAATGAGGCATGTAAAGGAGCTAAGCCAATCGAAAGATAAAGTAAAACCCGTTTTGTTGAAGATTGCGCCTGATTTGAACAAGGAACAATTGGATGATATTGTAAAGATATTAAAGGCAACAAAAACTGATGGAGTGATTGCTACTAATACTACGATCAGTAGAGAAGATTTAACAACCCGTGAAGAGGAGGTTTCTTCGTTGGGTTTGGGTGGTCTGAGTGGGAAACCCCTAACAAGGAGATCTACAGAGGTGATCAGCTATTTGCGAAAAAACCTTGGGCCTGATTATCCTATCATTGGTGTGGGAGGGATTATGAACCCTCAGGATGCAAAAGATAAACTTCAAGCTGGAGCAGATTTAATACAACTTTATACTGGGTTTATTTATGAGGGGCCGGTTATTGTGAAGAAGATTAATAAAGCTATTCAAAGAATCACTTAGGTAACCTATTTCTTAATGGTGAGATATCCTGTTAAAGTCTTGCGGCCACTTTTAAATTCTATTTTGTAAAAATAAATACCGGAGGTTACTTCATCTCCATTTTTATTTATCCCTTTAAATATTCGGGTGTTATTGTCATAATTCTCGATTTCAAATACGGAGTCGCCCCAACGATTAAAAACAGATACGAAGTTTTCTTTTGTATCCGGAAGTGTTTCAATGTTTTGAATGATCCACTGGTTATTAAGTAAATCTCCATTGGGTGAAATACCATTATAAACGATGACGTCTCCTACAACTTCTATATGTATTTCATATTGCGTACAACTTCCATCAAGGTCACACACCTCAATGGTCAGCTTATCAATTCCCGAAAAGGGTAATCCTGCGTAATCAAGTAGTAAATTGGAATCAGTATCTATTGTTGCTATGGCGCCACTTGTGGGAACTGAAATAATAATTAAAGTGGTTAGATCGAGATTGTCATCAGGATCTGAAATGTACTGAGCCAAATTAAGTGCAAATTTCCCTTCAATTTGTGTAGTGAGTAATGGAAGTTTAACAACTGGTGATTGGTTATTGATACAATTCTTAATACTTATTATTACCCCATCAGACATTTGACTCTGGCAAGAGGTGGCGTCATTAACAATTACGCTAAAGTTTCCTGGGGTTGAGACCATTACTTGTTCTGTTATTGCTCCGTTTGACCATAAGTACGAGGAAAAGCCAGGTGGTGCTGTTAACAAAACAGATTGCCCTTGACAGATTTCAACCGTTCCCGACACTTGTGTTACACTTGATGTCACTATCGGCTTTGCAATCGAGTTAACAGTTGCCTCTACTGGTATTCGATTGCTTTCGCAGGAATTGATTTCAATCGACACATAATAAGTAGTGGTTAAAGAAATTGAAGGTGTTGTGAAAGTGCTATTCAACTCGCCAGCTATTGCTGTGCCTCCAGTTTGCAAATCATACCAACGGTATTGCCCATTCAATCCGCCAGACGCAGTTAACATTAGCGTACCTGGTTCACATCTAGAGGAACCTGTTGTTAAGGGGTCAGGTGATGTATTAATGGCAGCGTTCACAGCGGTCCTTTGACTTTCGCAACCTCCATCATTGATGGCTACAAAATAGGTGGTTGTTGTGTTGATAGAAGGAGTTGTAAATGACCCACTGGTTTCCCCTAAAATTGCGATCGGGTCGGTTTCAGAAGTATACCACCTATACTGGCCATCTGTTCCTCCGATGGCAGAGAGAAGGACGGAAGCAGGAGAAGTGCATGACGATCCGTTTATTGCAAATGGAGAACTTAAAGTTAAATTAACCACTGCATCAACTGGAACCCGCATACTCTCGCATGAGCCATTTCCCTTAGATACATAATAAGTCGTGGTGGCTGTTAGGAATGGTGTATCGAAAGTTGAGCTTGTGCCGATTGCTGCTCCCCCAAAATCTGTCTCATACCAGTTGTAAATTCCAGCCACACCTAGGTCAGCTACCAATGTTTGTGAACCAAGAGCGCATGAAGATGAACTGGCTACGGTGGGTGGAGCAGGCATAACGTTAAAAGCAACAGTTGCCACATTGGAAGTTTTGTCTGGTGAATTATCTCCTGTGACGTAACACCTGTAACTTCCCTCTCCAAAATTATTAGAAGTATCGATAATCAAATTAGGTGATGTTGCGCCTGAATACCCAAGTGCATCGATAACATTTTCATATAGCGAAGTGGATGTGTTAAGCTTTTGCCATTGATAAGTTATGTTACTCGTTCCGGTAGCATCGGTGGTAAAGTCAATTAGTGCTCCAGAGCAAACAGCTAAGTCTGTTGGTTGCAGATTAAAGCAAATAGTCGCTACTCCGGGTTTAATTTTTTGGATAAAAGCGTTGCCATCAGAGGCGAAGAGTGGGTAGGTGCAATTTCCGGGGTCTAAATCTGATGAGTGAGTTATTGAACCTGCTGTATAAATACTTCCATCAGAATCTGTGACTATGGCAAGTCCTTCATTGTTGTAATAGGACAATCCTGTGGATTGCATATTGAATGCCCATGAAAAATTACCATTAATATCAAGCTGCGATACTACGATATCTCGAGCTACATTTGACTTAATATTGTAAACGGCAGGTCCTGGATCGAAATCGTAACCTGAGTTAAGCCCCTCGGCATAGCTTGTCAACAACACATTGCCCGCGACATCTACCGTTATATCGTTTGGATCGGAAGCGAATGTACCCCCGAAATTTTTAGCCCACATATAATCGCCATTGGTGGTAAGTTTTAAGATAAATTCAATGCCTTCACTTGCCACAAGGTTGGCAACTCCAGCTCCGGGGTCAAAATCTACTGGATCAATACCGCTGAATGTGCCTGTAATATGAGGGTTGCCACTTGCATCGAGCGCAATGGCAGTTGGAATCTCAACACCGAAGCCCCCAATGGTACGGGCCCATTGAAAAATGCCCGCATTATCAAGCTTGTGGATATACGTATCGGTAGCACCGCCCCCTGTGAGGTTGGCTATTCCTGGGCCTGGATCGAAGTCTACGGTGGAAAAAAATGTGCCCGTACTGTACACATTGCCTGAGCCATCAACTTTAATTGCAATTCCTGCATCCGTTGCAGATGTCCGACCTATTCGGTGTGCCCATGCGAAATTTCCGTCTGTATCGAGTTTGGATAAGAAAATGTCGCTAAAAAACACAGAGCCAGATGAAGAACGATTAGCCACACCAGCATTAGGATCAAAGTCAACAGTTCCAGAAAAGCTTCCGGTCGTGTAAACCCCATTGGCATCGCTCGTTACCGATCTCACAAAAATTGAATTGTTACCAGTAATGCCTTTGGCCCAAATGAAGTTGCCATCAATGTCGAATTTGGTAATATACATATCGAAATTACTAGTGGCCGTCAGTTCGACTACAGGTGGGCCTGGATCGAAATCCACAACGCCACGAAATGGACCTGCAAGATATAGACCACCCGACCCATCCAACGATATGTTAATAGATTTAGATAGCAATATGCCTCCAGTACTGCCGAGGGACTGTACCCAAACTACATCTCGATCTTTGGTCATTTTGAGTAGAAAATTCTCCCGCGTGTCAGGCAATTGGGTAGACAGCGAATTAGATAGATCGAAATCAACATCTCCGATAAAATCTCCCGTTGCATAAATATTTCCCGATCCATCGATTACTATTTTTTTAATAGCGATATCCCCAGTCAAAACCTGTGGTTGCGCCACCCAAACCAGACCAGGCACAGGAGCACATGCATTGGTGTTGACCAAAATACCAACTGGATCACTCTGACAATCGGCATTGCCTTTTATAACGTAAAACTGAGTTGGGGTGGACAGAAAAGGAGTTGTGAAGGTGCTGTTTACCTCACCAGAAATCTCATCAAAATTTTTATCGTACCATTTAAAATTCCCATCAACATCCCCAAAAGCGGTGAGCAAAAATTGACCTGGGCCGCAGCCTGAGTTGGCTACTAGATAAGGTATAGTGTTAGAACCAGCCAATGTTAGAGTTGCAACATCTGAAAAAATATCTGTGACAAAGTCTCCTGTGATTTTACAACGGTATTGCTCTGACCCAGAGCTGTTGGCAGCTATAACATATAAAAAGGGTGTATTGGCACCAAAAAATCCATTAATACCCACCGGATCTGCATCGGGGTCTGCTTCCTGGTCAAAGATGTCTTCAAAAGTTGCTCCATTAAATTGTTGCCATTGGTATGTCATTCGTGAAGTTCCGCCTGCAAGTGCTGTGAAAAGTACCCCAACACCCTGGCAGGCCGATATTGATTGGGGTTGTTCGAATACACCAAAGCATGTTGCAGGTACGGAGGTGGGATCTAGTTTCATCAGGAGTAAGTCAGCATAGCTAGTGGCTGTTAAATCACTTGATGCGCAAATCCCCGTGTCAAATTGAGTAGTGCCAGAGAATGATCCCAATACATAGATGGCTCCGGCATTGTCGGTTGTAATAAAATTACCACTTGCCGAAAGAGCAGAACTATTGAACCCTTGTGCCCAAATATAGTTGGCGTCACTATCCAACTTGAGTACGAACATGCTGCCACCATCATCGCTACCCGCATTGGAATATATCTCTGCCACACCTGCATCAGGGTCAGCATCAACTACACCAGTAAAATATCCAGTTAAAGTAATATTTCCATTCGCATCAAGCGCCATGGAGTTTACGGGATGATCATTTGGATTTAAAGAAAGTCCCTTAGTCCAAACCTCTGAACCTGCGGAGTTGAATTTAGTGATGAAACTGTCAGGGCCAACAATTGAGAATGGAGTTCCACCATAAGTATATGCTAAAAAATAAATATTTCCGACAGCATCTGTTTGAATAGAGTTTACAAAAAAACCATCTGTTCCGTCCATCGGATCCCCATAGTTTCGGCTCCAAATCACATTGCCATTCGAGCCGAATTTCTTGATAGCAACTTCATATGGGGAATAGAAACTTTGACTAATCAGAATAACATTGCCTGCTGGGTCAATTTCAACGTGGTTTCCAGAAAACTGGCTGCCGCTTTCTCCAAAGTATGTGGCCCATGAGAAATTGCCACCAGCTAACAGCTTACATATAAAGGTATCTGTCAATCCAACAGAGGTTAATGGGAATGTCCCTGTGATGTCGGGGTCAAAATCCGCAGTTCCACTAAAACTGCCGCTAAAGAATATGTCATTCGAGGCATCTGTAGCAATGCTGATTACAACGTCAGAGCCTGTTCCACCGATTTGCTTGGCAAATACAAACGTTCCATCAGCCTGAAGTTTAATGATAACCCCATCAAAGCTGTCGCCAAAAGAGGTCAATTCAAAATCAGTTACTCCAGGGTCGAAATTTACAGTTTCTGCAAAATACCCACCCACCACAACATTATCCGCAGCATCAACAGCTATTGATTCACCTGAATCAAATTGGCCGCTTCCAAATTGATAAGCCCAAACAAAATCACCATTGCCATCGAGCTTTAAAACAAACCCATCATTGTCGTTGGCAGACATTTCGAAGATTCCCGGCCCGGGATCGAAGTCAGCAGTACCGTTAAAATAACCTGTGGTATAGCTATCACCATTGGAATCAATGGCGGTTGATTTTCCGACAATTCCTGAGGTAGGGCCACCGGTACTTTTCGCCCATGCCAGTTCGGGTATTTGGGCATAGGCCGATGAAAGAAGAAATGAAAATGCAATGAGTAGAGAGGACTTTAGTGAGCGCAGAGGAGTTCTTTCCATATCTCAAATCTCTCTACAAACCGCGTGATGTGAAATCACATGATCATGCGATGTAGGGTGTTTTTAGCCGTTTAAAGTATGTCTTGCTACAACCTGGAAAATGAATCCATCGCACTGAGCCACCAATCCCATTCTTTTGCGAAATTCATAAGTACATGTTGCAGGATGAATAGCACGATGGCGATTATATAGGGAGAGCGAATTTTTCCAGATCGTTTATCATCGAACAGTAATAAAAGCAATACCAATTCTATGAGCACATAACTCATGTTAAGCGACTTATTAAAATTGTTGATCCATGGAATTAGAAAAAGAAAACGGGTAAGCGCAGGAATTAGCGGCCCCAATACTGTGCACACCATATAGCGCGCATGCAGTTGTAAATTCTTCCGATGGACAATTGCCAGCACAAAAAATAGAATGAATCCAGCCAAGGAAAAAAAATCGATGAAGGCCAATTGATAAGGCAGTTGCGGAGGGTAATTGGCTTTGGCTAGCATCATCTGGTGCACCATAGTTAATCCTCCCACAACGACAAGAGGAACAAGTATGAAAGATATTTTTCCTACTTGCCTATGCAACTTCAATAACTTCTTTCGATACAGCAGTGGTTGAGCAATAAGTAGCAGCAGCCAAAGTGTTGCTGTTATGCCGTGGAAGTGATGGGCTGTATCTGTCTGACTTAATCTTATAAAATAGGATGGTATAAAAGCAACAACAGTCACAAGCGCAGCAATAATAAAATAGAGGTAGGCGTTTCTGTAAAACATATTTTTCGATCTTACTAGAAATTGAAAGAGTTAATCAAATTTGAACAAATCGAGGTTGTGTAAAAATTAATATCCCTCCTGTAATCCTTTCGCCACGATGAACCTTCTAAAATACAACTCGTTTTTTCTTTCAAGTTCAAAGGCAATCATTTCCTCAATATCCTTTTGAGTAAATCCACTGGCGTAGCACTGGATAGCATCCATGGCGTTCTGTTCATCCTCATCGGTGTAGGTGATTCGCGTATTGAAGTACTGGTCATCCGCATAGCGCACCCATCCATCACCATCAGCTTCCTGCGTTTTGGTCCAGCCAAAATAATACAATGGGTATGTATCAACCCATCCTTCCCGCAACAGTAATTCGGTAACAAGGCTTCCAACAACAATATGTTCAGGATGTCCGTATTCACCATCAGGGCCAAATGTGATAATTAAATCCGGCTGAATATCTGCAAGAGTTTGTTTGAATTTTTCTTTGAATTGATTGCCAGTGTCTACTGCATCACGAACACCATCTCTGTTGCCGTGCTTTCGATCCAAGCTGTTGAATGAAAAGAATATGGGTTTATTAATACGTAGCTTTTCGCAAGAGCAAGCCACTTCATTTTGTTTTATTTTTAGAAGCGAATCGGGGGGAGCAGAAATCAGTCGTGTGTCAAATTTTGCGTCCACCGCGAAGATTACATATACGTTATCACCCAGTCGTGCATGTTTTGCCAATGCAGAACCAAATGCAGTTTCATCATCAGGATGTGCAACGACAACCAGTATGTTTTGAGTCCCCGATTTTTCCGGTGTACATGAAAACAAAAAAACAGCCAGTATTATTCTGAGTAGCGCGATTGCATTTTGTTTGGATAGTCTGATGGCTTTGATCATTATACCAGTTTTTCATTAATAGCCTTACTCACTGCCTCTGTCTGAGAATGTACGTGTAGCTTCTCATATATTTTTTTAATATGAGTGCGCACTGTATCAATGCTGATCTGAAATTCATTGGCAATCAATTTATAACTGTTGCCTTTGCTCAACGAGGTAAGAATTTCTTTTTCGCGCGGGGTGAGTTGGTATGTATTTTCTAATTGTGGTTTTTGATGCATGGATGCAATAACCATTCGTGCAACGCTTGGACTCATTGGCGCACCTCCGGCAAGAACTTCCTCAATGGAATCGTAAAGTTTAGTTGAAAGATGCTTTTTCAATAAATAGCCAGAAGCCCCCGCTCGGATAGCATCTAATACATGTGTGTTGTCATCAAAAACGGTGAGCATGATGATGGGAGTTTGAATATTTGATTGTCTGATTTCTTTCACCGCTTCGATGCCACTTATACCGGGCATGTCAATGTCCATTAATATAAGATCGGGCTTATACTTATTTACCTGATCTTTTACTGTAAGGACATTTTCAAAGGCACCTAAAAGTGTCATGTCTTTCCTAGATGAAATCAAACTGCTAATGCTTTCGCGGAGCAAGGCATTATCTTCAAAGATTAAAACAGCCAGTGACATCATTTGTATTGGTAAAACAGGTTATAATATCATTTTTCTAAAATACCCTAATCATGTGATGGGTATTGTTAATGTAATCTGAGTGCCCATTCCTGGTTCTGTATCAAATTGTAGTGAACCCGAAATGGCTGAGGCTCTAGCATTCATGTTTGACAATCCATTGCCCGTCCTGATTTCGCCTTTATTAAAACCTTTTCCGTTATCGTCCACTACGAAGTGCAAATGACCTGCATGAACTGATAGTTTGATGGTAACTTCTGTGCTGCAACTGTATTTGGCCGCGTTGTTGATTGCCTCCTTAAAAATCAGAAATAAATTTTTCCTTTTTTCTGAATCCAATTTTAATGTTTCAATGGAGTTGTCAACATGGAATGAATAGTTTATGCCAGCAGGCTCCAATATTTCCGCGCAAAATTCCTTCATTTTAAAAACCATCTGCTCTGCTAAATCATTTTTGGGATTGATGGACCAAACGATGTCACTCATATTCTCCATCATTTGAGCAGAGTGTGTTGCTATTTTCTTTAATTGTTGGTCGGTATTGCTATTTTCGTTCAAGGCCAGTTGACTCATGATGTTAATACTGGAAAGCGTTGAGCCTATGTCGTCATGCAGATCGCGGGCAATGCTGTTGCGTATGCGTTCCATTTCTATCATGCGATTGGCTCTATTCTTTAAGCGATACCGGTTGACTAAGAGTACGCTAATAATCAGCACAGAAAGTAAGGCAAAGGCAATGAGTACCACATTCGTTCGCTCCCGGCTCAAGGCCAGCGATTGTAGCTCCTGATCTTTTCTTAACAGCTGAATTTCTTGTTCATGCTTTTCGTTTTGATATTTTTCTTCCAGCTCTTTCAATTGAAGTACAACCGTGCTTCCTTCAACACTATCCTTTAATTGCTCATGCTTCTTAAGGTATTCGAATGCTTTATCAAATTCCTTGTTAGCCGCATAATATTCAACAAGATGAGAATACTCAGTAGCTTCACTATTTCTGTCACCTGACTTGATATGTGTGCTAAGATTAGAAAGCAAGGTACTTTCGGTCATCTTTTCTTTTTTCGTCTCAACGGCCAATCCGATTAATTCTGAATTGATTGTAGCACTCATTGAACTGTCGCCCCCCTTTCTAGCCAGAGTAAGCCCTTCGTTTAGTGCATTTTCTGATTTTGAACGTTCTCCTATTTGTTTATACAATAGACCTAACTGATTTTGGCAGCGTGCTTCTTCCAATATCAACTTCATTTGGCGGGAACCCTTTAAGCCCAGTAGATAGTATTCTTCAGCACGTGAAAATTGTTTTTTTTCTTTGTACACATCGCCAAGACTAATTGTTGTTGTCAAGACGCCTCGCTTATCACCTAATTGCTCCTTTAATGCAAGCGACCGTTCATAGTATTTTTCTGATTTTGCGTATTGATTTAAGGAAAAGAAATCATTACCAAGACTTTGAAAACAAAAGGATTGACCTCTTAGATTCTTTAGGGTTTCAAATAATTTCAAGCTTTGAAGGTGTGAAGCAGTAGCATTTTTATAGTCACCCATACTGAAATATAAATTGCCAAGGTTTAGCAATTGGCCCGCCCTGTTTTCATCTTCCTTTTTCCAAATTTTAATGTTATCTAAAACGTAGGGTAACGCTTTTGTGTATTCCCCTAAATTTTTGTAAAACAAACCAGCTGCTTGATTGTAATTAAATTTTATGCGAACGTTTGTAGAGTTTTCCTGAACTAATTTTTCTGCTGTGACAAGGAAGTAGCGTGCACTGTCAATTTGACCTGCCTGTTGCGACATTGTGATCAAATAGTTGTAGGCCGATGTCAGCCATTTGACTTCACTTAAAGGATCTGCCTGCGCAACCACCTGCAATGAAAACTTTTTAGCTTTGGTAATGTCTTTGCGTGAAAATTCATTAGTTAAATGAAGCAGGGCGTTTAATTCGGTGCTGTCGTGGCGGTGTAAGGCCACGATATTTTGTAGGCTGTCAATAACACTTACTTGTGAATGACAGGTGAATGTTAACAATATCAACAGAAACAGCGCAACCGCTACTTTCATCAATTATGGAATTGATTATAAATGTAAGCAAGGGTGTTATCTAATTTGATTTCTTATACTCATTTATTTGGCGTTTGGTTACTGTTAGACCTTCTATTCCTCTGGGAAATTCTATTTTGTAGAAATACACTCCTGAGCAGACTTCATTTCTATTATTATTAAGTCTCTTAAATAACCCATGTGTTATTGTCATTCTTCTCAGATACAAGATCGTCCCATAGATTGATCATTGTTACTTTATCTTCTCTTGCGTTGGGTAGAACTGCGATGTTTTGAATGATCCATTTTTCATTATAGGAATCTCCACTTGTGAAATACATGCAAGATGATCCGATCACCTGTTAAATTAATCGTCACTTCTTTGTTGTTTGCAACTTCCAAATAAGCCAACATACCTGTCCGCTTGCGGAGCTATTAGAATCAATTTGGGCTTAGATAACAATTAACAACCGGTTTTCTGGTGTGTGCCTTTACAAAGATAAATGGCTCACTCACAAAGGTTTTATGGTCGTTAAAGAATATTTTCAGACTCAGGCAATATCGACTAGAACAAGTATATTGGAAAATAAAATAGATATATCTTAGCTTAAAATAGAGATATCTTAGCTTAAAATAGAGATATTCTAAATAAATATTGAGCTAATGTGGCTCAAGATTTATTGAAAATTTTTCCATTTTCTTTGTTTCCGTTCCAAAAACCTGATATATTCGAAAATCGATAGGCAGTACTAAATTTTCGATATGTAGCACTGACCTCCGATAGGTAGTACTACGATTAGGATGATTGTAAAAATTATAATGATTGTAAAAAGATTTGATTTGCTCGGCCAACCATAACCATCAATAATAAAAACCTTACTTGTATGATGAATAAATTAAAAATATTAGCGATACCATTTATCTTTGCATGCAACATTGTTTGTGCGCAGCAATTTGGAGCCCATGTTGGAACATCTTTTTCCTACTTTACGGACGACTTTAACCTGAAGGGCGGAAATCCTGGGTTGCTCATTGGGGGTTTGGTCAATTATCCAATTTCCGATGCTATCCTTCTTACTGGAGGGCTAGACTATCTTCAGATTAGCGGATCAATTGATAATACACCAACTTTTACAAATAACGGTGCACTCTGGTTAAAGGAAAGTAACATTACCATCCATACCATTGAGGCATCAGCTTACGGTGCTTATAAATTACCGCTCAGCTTTCTTGGGGATGCTGCCCCGTATGTCATGGGTGGACTTTCGATTGGCTACGTAGCAGGTGCTTGGGATAGATTTGAGACCAAGCAAATCTTGAATGACGGGATTCTCACATTTAAGGGCAATGAAAATGTTAAAGCCCTTGTGACAGAATGGTTGCCTGCGTGGAATGTGGGATTACGATTCCAGTCTCCCTTGGATGGCGGACTGTTCACCCAAATGGTACTGGATTTCAGGTTGCGCAGCAGCTTCGATCCGGCTTTTAACACATTTCCATTGAATGGTTCAGTGGCCTTGCCTGGAGCTAGGTCTGTGTCCGCATCACTGGGATTTTTCTTTTAAACACTATTACCAACTATAAATAAAACCAATTTCTTTTCCATCTTAAACATGATTTTTATGAACACTAAAAAGTTTTTACTAGGAAGTATATTTTTACTTACCCTATCCATGGTGATATGGTCCTGTAAGGATGACTTTACGGCTGAAGACCAGCTTAAATTGCAGGCACAGCTCGAGCAAGAGGCAGCGGATGCTGAAGCAGCTAGGCAAGCAGCCAAAGATGCAGCGGACAAGAGCGCTGCACAAGAAAAGGATTCTGTTTCCCTTGCTATTCAGGTCTATAATGCATCCATTACGGCCACAAGCTTAGGAGGTCGTACGTCAGGAGTCAAAGGATTAACCGGGATAACGGTTGCCTTGTCTACTCAAGGGACTGTTAGCACGGCAACTACTGATGCTGATGGTCTTGCTATCTTTCTTGTACAACCAGGATCGATGTCTGGTACACTTACAGGTACAGGATTTGCAACTGCTAATTTTACGATCTCTGTGGATGAAGAGGAAGATAACGAGGGCCAAGAGGGCGGTGAAAGGCTAACCAATGCATCTGTTACACTTCCATTATTTGCCAACACTGGCGCAACTACGGCTAGGGTGAGTGGTCCTGCAACTTTTCAGGGAGATCTGCTCAATGATACACGCGAGTCAGTTCCAGATGGGGTAACAATAACTTTCAGACCTGATCAAAATGACTTGAGAACCTATTACATTAACGGGAGCTCTAATTCAGCGGATGTTGATTTTTATTCATTCCAAGGTGCTTTTATTGCTACCGTAACAGGAGGAGTCTACTCTATTGATCTTCCAGTAGGCGCGGATGGACTTGATTATACACGTGATCTCAGCGATTTCACTGCAGATCAAATGATTGCGATCAATGCGTTTGCCAATAGCCCAAACAGTGATATCCGTGATGTCCGGACTATCTCAACAAGATTTGGTCCTAGTGTTAGTGGTTCAGGTGATGCTTTTGGTACTATTCCCTTTGTTTCAGGTGTGCAAGTGGATATTGCTGCCCCTCCGGCTGCATTTACTACTGCCGCAACTGCTACAGCCCCTGTTTTAAATGCTTCAAGGGTTGAGTCTTTCAATGGTTTTACAACTGTAGCACAAGGTACTGGTTACACTGTGTCTTCTAATACAATACCGGTAACGGTAACTGCTGTGGGCGGTACTCCTACTACTGCGGCCATTTTGTACGCAACTTCTAATGCCGGAGGTCAGATTACTGGTATTCTTGGTAATGGCGTTGACCCGGATGGAGTTGGACCACTTCCTGCATCAGACTATGGAGCTGGATACAGAGGAAGGTCAACATTGGCCATCGGTGGTGGCGGATCAGGAGCTATCGTAATTGCTGATTTTGCGACTACCCTGTCTACTATTACCTTAACTGGTGGAGCAGGATATGCACTAGCCCCGAATATGAGTGTAAGAGGTCTTGATGTTAATGGTAATAATGTTGAAGCTAACGGATCATCTACTATCAGTGGTGGTGTTGTAGTAGCTATTGGAGCCCCAGGTCAGTCCTTTCAAAGTATTTCTTCTGTCACTTTTGTTGCCCAGGCCAGCCTTCAGGCGCTTGCCGCAGCTCCATCTGTGAATAACCTTGGTCAAATAACAGGTGTAGGTGTGTCCAATGCCGGTAGCGGTTATAATCCAGGCGCAGCGCCAGCCGTTACAGTGAGATCTGTTCGTGCAGGAGGTAGTGGTGCCTCTGTGATTGCTGAAAATTCGGGAGGTAGTGTAAACCTTCTTGTGGTTCAGGCGCGTGGTACAGGTTACAATAATGCAAACGCAAACTACCCTACTGGTCAGGAGGGTGTGTCAAGTGAGTCAATTCCTACTTTGACACCAGGTAAAGCTGTTTCTTCAGCAGTACATTATGGTACTGGAAGAAAAACTCAGGGTGTTCAGTAGTTAGTTTAAGTACTACATCTATAAATAAGAATTGGCTGCTCCTTCAGGGGCAGCCAATTTTTTTGATATCCTGTCATATAAGGGCTGAATCGATGCTTATGGAGCGCCTTCTTTAGCTGTTTTAATTAATTCCTTAGTTTTGTAGCATATTTATAGAATGGCTCAAAACTCATACAAGTCCAATAGTTTTAAGAAGGCTGACAAAAAGAAAAAAGACAAGGCGTCTAATTTTTCGTTTTCCTTTTTTAGTGATCCGCGGCTCCAGCTGGCATTTGGTTTTTTTCTCCTCATCGCCTCACTTTACCTGGTAACGGCTTTTATTTCCTACCTGTTTACAGGGAAGGTGGATCAAAGCGTGGTAGACTCAGTAGGAGAGACGGGGCTAATGGATTCCGGAAGCGAGGTGGAGAACTGGCTTGGTTTATACGGAGCAATAATATCTCACTATTTTATTTTTAAATGGTTCGGGATATCGGCTTTTTTTATCCCCCCCATATTGTTCATTCTTGGATTCAAAATGGTTTTTAAGAGGGTGCTACTACCTCTCTTTTCAGTATTTATATTTTCTGTATTCTCCGGCTTATGGTTGAGCCTTTTATTGGGGTATATCACCAATAGTATATCAGGTGTCCATGAGATAAATTTTCTCAGCGGAGGTCTTGGGTTTGAGTTGGCAAAAATTTCTGATGGCCTTTTAGGTTGGGGCACATTTCTCGTTCTTGTGTTCTCGCTGTTTGTGTTTATTATTTATTTCTTCAACGTCACCGCTATCAATGCTTTTCAGATAAAAGATCCGAAGCCGATGGGCAATGATGCCATCCTAAAGGATGAGCCGACCAGTGGCTATACGGAAGAAGGAGACAACTGGGCGGCAAAGCAAATGGATGAAGTACCAGAGGATGAGGAATTGTTGGAGGCAGAGGAAGAGGTTGAAGAAGAAACTGAAGAGATGCAGGAAATCGCTTTACCAATTGAAACAAAAAAACCTGAGAAGCCTGTTGAAAAGAAAGCCGAGCCATCCTTTGTGGTGGAGGCTCCAAAATCAGATACCGATCAAGCGGCCGATAAACTTGTAGCAGAGCATGGCGTGTACGATCCTACCATGGATCTGAGTAAGTATAAGTTCCCAACACTTGATCTTTTGGATGAGTACGACACTGGGAAGGTGCAGGTGACTCAGGAAGAGCTCACGCAGAACAAAGACAAAATTCTGGAAACCCTTACCAATTTTAAAATTGGAATATCCAGTATTAAGGCGACCATCGGACCTACTGTAACATTATATGAAATTGTGCCGGAGGCAGGGATCAAGATTTCCAGAATTAAGAACCTTGAAGATGATATTGCGCTGAGTTTAGCGGCCTTGGGCATTCGTATCATTGCGCCTATCCCAGGAAAAGGTACCATTGGTATTGAGGTGCCTAATAAGAACCGTGAGATGGTAGGTATACGCCAGGTGCTAAGTACAGAGAAGTTCATGAAGTCGGACAAAGAGCTGCCGATTGCGTTGGGTAAAACCATCTCGAACGAAGTGCTTGTTATTGATCTGGCCAAGATGCCACACTTGTTGGTAGCGGGTGCTACAGGTCAGGGAAAGTCAGTAGGATTGAATGTGATACTTACTTCACTTATATATAAGCGTCATCCGAGTCAGCTCAAGTTTGTGTTGGTCGATCCCAAAAAGGTGGAGATGTCGCTCTTTAGTAAATTGGAGAGGCACTTTCTGGCCAAGCTACCCGGCACAGAAGATGCTATTATTACAGATACGCGTAAAGTAGTGCATACCCTTAATTCACTTTGTATCGAAATGGAAAATCGATACGAAATGATGAAGGACGCAGGAGCAAGAAATTTGAAGGAGTACAACGCCAAGTTTGTTTCGCGTAAGCTCAATCCAAAAGAAGGTCATCGCTTTCTTCCTTACATCGTGTTGGTGATTGATGAGTTGGCAGACTTGATGATGACAGCAGGTAAGGAAGTAGAAACTCCGATTGCCAGACTGGCTCAATTGGCACGTGCTATTGGTATCCATTTGGTAGTAGCCACACAGCGCCCATCCGTAAATGTGATTACTGGTGTGATTAAAGCCAATTTTCCGGCACGTTTGTCCTTTAGAGTGACCTCTAAGATTGATTCACGTACCATCCTGGACGCAGGTGGAGCGGATCAGCTCATTGGGCAAGGTGACATGCTTTTGTCTGAGGGATCGGACGTTATCAGGCTTCAGTGCCCGTTTGTTGACACACATGAGGTGGAGAAGATCTGTGAATACATCGGATCTCAGCGAGGCTATGAATCAGCCTATATGCTTCCGGAGTTTGAGGGGGATGATGAGAAAGGTGCGCCTAGTGTTGATCTGTCAGAAAGAGATGCCTTATTTGAGGAAGCTGCCCGTCTAATAGTGGGGCATCAGCAAGGAAGTACCTCTTTGATTCAGCGTAAGCTAAAACTTGGTTATAACCGCGCAGGAAGGCTAATTGATCAGTTGGAGGCAGCTGGAATAGTTGGTTCTTTTGAAGGTTCCAAAGCCCGCGAAGTTTTAATTTTAGATGAGGTGAGTTTGGAACAATTATTGAATGAATTAAAAGAAAAACATAGTCCGTCATAACCGTATTGAACCAGAATTGATGAAAAAGAGCCTATTTACCCTAATATTTATACTTACTGGCACGCTGCTATTTGCCCAATATGACCCTAAGGCATTGGAGATTCTGGAAGCCATGAGTGAAAAATACAAGAATCTGACCTCCTTTGAGGCCAATCTTACTTCTTCACTTACTAATGATACAGATGGGATTCACGAAGAATTCAAAGGAAAAATCACTGTAAAAGGAGATAAATTCAAGTTGCTTGTAGACGATCAGGAGATCATCAACAACGGAACTACAGTATGGACATACCTTCCCTCAGCGGAAGAGGTGAACATTGATAATGTTGATCCGGATACAGATGAGATGAACCCTTCCAAGTTCTATATCATGTATAAAAAAGGATATAAGTACCTGTACCTGGAAGATCAGACCGATGATGGTGTATTATGTGAAGTAGTGGATTTGGTACCAGAGAAAAAGGACGCCCAGTACTTTAAGATAAGAATGAACATTGCTAAGAAAGATAAGAGCATTCAAAGCTGGACCATGTTTGATAAATCTGGTAATCGCTATAAGTACTCTATCAGCAAGTTTGTACCTAATGTGAAAGTGGATGATTCATTTTTCACTTTTGATCCAAAGAAATATCCAGGAGTGGAAGTGATTGATTTGAGATAATCCAATTGATGACTGATAAAGCCAAAAGCTCACGTAATGCGTGGGCTTTTGGCTTTTAGTAGAAAACCTATTATACCTTAGCAATGTTTACCAACCTGCTTATTTTTGCTTTATGACCCGAAACGAGCTTTTCGACCAAATCAAAAAGAAGCAGTCCTACTTGTGTGTTGGTCTGGATACTGATCTTAATAAAATCCCAAAACACCTTCTCAAAGAAGCTGATCCGATCTTTGAATTCAACAAACAGATCATTGATGCCACAAAAGAGTTTGCCGTGGCCTATAAGCCCAACATTGCCTTCTACGAAGCATTAGGTTCAAAAGGCTGGGAGAGTCTACAGAAAACGGTTGAATACTTCCCATCTGAAGTGTTCACAATAGCTGATGCCAAGCGAGGTGATATTGGTAATACGTCTGCTCTTTATGCAAAGGCATTTTTTGATCAGATGTCGTTTGACTCCATTACAGTGGCGCCTTATATGGGGCAGGATTCTGTAACTCCCTTTTTGAGGGATGGAAAATGGGTAATTCTTTTGGTGCATACATCAAATCCTGGAAGCACCGATTTTCAGTTAACCGTTTCCAATGATACGAAAAGAAAGCTTTTTGAAGAGGTAATTGAAAAGTCAAAAGAATGGGCTTCCGCTGATGCCATGATGTATGTGGTGGGGGCTACCCGAGCGGATAAGCTATCAGAAATTCGGGAGCTCGCGCCTGATCATTTTTTTCTGGTTCCTGGGGTTGGAGCCCAGGGCGGAAACCTGGAGGAGGTAAGTAAGTACGGTATGAATAAGCATTGCGGCTTACTTGTTAACTCTTCAAGGGGAATTATATACGCATCATCCAATGAGGATTTTGCTGAAGTAGCCAGAAATGAAGCAAAAAAGCTACAAGAAGAAATGAAAATGC
>JBATLM010000025.1:0-2213 GCA_049289315.1 Cyclobacteriaceae bacterium | reverse complement strand
GTACCTAAGTTGTTGGTGGTCAAATGGTTGCGCAGGGTAGGCGGCTTCGTGAGCGGCTTCATTGGTGATGCCGGAGAAGTCCTTTTCGATGTTTTTGTCCAAGAAGTAGAATAGTAGCTGCACGTCTTCCCGCAGGTTGTGATACGGTGACCGGATGAACTTGCAGAGCGCCCGGCGGTCTTCGGCGGGTAGTTTTTGGAGCAGGTGGAGGAGGTCGGAGGATTTCATTTTTTTCGATAAAAAATTAGAAAGTGACTAATAAACACTGACTTCTAAAATCATTCCACTTCGATAAACCCTGTTTTTTGTCCTTGAATGCCGTTACGGTTTCCTGCTTTTTTGTACCGTGAATATTTCACCTGCAAACCTACCCTCCGCAAATTAACAATACTCGGCACTTTTGTTGGGTATGGATTAAGTAACCAAACGGATTTTATAACATGAAAACTTGTAAACTGGTACTCACGACAATATTATTTACGCTCTCTATTGCATTGCTGCAAGCACAGGGATGGATAGGCAAATATGATGATTTGGCCTCGAACCCACTGATTGATACAAGAAGCATAGGTTCAAATAGGTATATAATTTCAAACCAAAGGTTGCTCGTAACTGACTCGATGGGGCAAATTACTTTGGATAAACATCTATATCCTTCCATCGAATCGGGAATTATAAGGGACAGTGATTTTGTGATTGTGCTCAATGGTTCTATTTTTTCATTTGACTTTTCAGGAGAAAAAATTTGGGAATACTCATTAGAATATAACAGTTTGGACGTGTTACCAGATGACATAATAATAAATGGATTGAATGAAATAGCTATTCTAACTACAGAATCTGGTGGAACAGGGCCTTTACAGCCATCAAGGCTGGTTTTTGAAAAAAGAGCTGCCGATGGTGTTCAATTGCTTAAAAAATATATTACTCCCAATTCGCCAATGCCTTGGTATAAATCCTCCAAATTTTTGGCATTAGCAAATGGCGGATATATATCTATTGGGCAAAAAATGGACGATACTGGATTTGATGGACTATATGTTATGAGACTTGATGAAAATGGTGATATTTTATGGGAAAAAACACTCCCCTCATCAGAATTGTTTTATGGATTCGCACCGAATATTTTTGAGACGAGTGAGCATGAACTAGTTTTAATTGGATGTTATTTCGATTTTATCAATTTAAGTTTTAATAAGCTTAAAGTGATAAAATTGAATGAAATGGGCGAGGCCGAATGGAATAATGAAGTTGATGTAGAATTTTCAACTTTTACAATACCACAAGATATAATTGCAATGCCATCTGGGAATTTACTGGTAAGCTTGTCAGGATTGGATGAAAGCCAACCGAATTTAGTTTATCAACGTTCAGAATTAATGATGCTTAATAAAGATGGCAGTCTTCTTTGGAGAAATCACTTGGATTATTTTCCAAGCTTACTTGAGGATGTAAATATAAAAAAGATTGAATATTTGGGTGGAAATAATTTGTTGCTTGCAGGTGAGTATAGTATTAATCAAACAGCCAGCAGTTTAATACTTGTTATGGCAGATACTTTTGGCAATTTATACCCTCATTTCGTTCAAGGCAATATTTTTTATGATTTAAACTTGGATTGCCAGAATCAATTAGACGAACCCTCATTTGATAAATATCTTGTGAGTATTCAATCTTCTTCCGATATTTTTTATACTAATTCTGACTTGCATGGAAATTATCGTATGAACCTTCCAGCAGGCGAATTTAATATTTCTATTGGCTTAAATGAATATTGGACATCATGCCAAACTTCTCAAACGGTAACACTAAATACTACAACAGACACAGCCGTCGTCGATTTTGCCTTACAACCTCTCTTCAATTGCCCACTATTAGACGTCTCCATCTCCACCCCCTTCCTCCGCCTCTGCTTCGATGGCAACTATTACGTCAACTACTGCAACAACGGCACCATCCCAGCCGAAAACGCCACCGTGCAGGTAACGCTTGCCGATGAACTGAGCTACTTGAATGCCACCGCCCCGCTGCTATCGCAAAACGGCCAAGTGCTGACCTTCGATATCGGTACAGTCGGAGTGAACGAATGCGGCAACTTCCGCCTAGATTTCAGTATGCTTTGCGATTCGTCGCTCTTTGGCCAAACCCTCTGCACGGAAGCGCATATTTTCCCCGATGAACTATGCGGGGATGACCCATTCAACGGCCCCATC
>JBATLM010000024.1:0-1955 GCA_049289315.1 Cyclobacteriaceae bacterium | reverse complement strand
TTCTATCATTGACACAAGTGATGCTGGGAATCAACCCATGTGGGATGAAGACAAAAGGTATTGCATCATCTTTAATGGAGAAATTTTCAATTTCAAGGAATTAAAAGCTGAGCTACAATCTAAAGATGTTTCCTTTTGTTCTGAGTCCGATACAGAAGTACTTCTTCAACTTTACATTCGCGAAAAGGAAAATTGCGTCCACCAGCTCAACGGTTTTTTCTCATTTTGCATTTACGATAAACAAGAGCAATCCTTCTTTCTGGCCAGAGATCGATATGGCATCAAACCTTTGTTGTACTTAATCGATGAGGATAAGTTTCTTTTTGCTTCCGAGATGAAAAGCATGTTGTGTTATGGTATCGATAAAACCATCGACTACACTTCATTGCATACCTATCTTCAACTCAACTATACACCCGCTCCTCACACCATTTTCACTCACGTGAAAAAACTGAGCCCTGGACATTTTATGAAGGTGACACGGGCAAAGATGGAAACACAATCCTATTATGACATCCCATTCTCGCAGGATAAGATTGACCAAAACATAACCTACCAACAGGCTAAAGTTAAATTTAGAGAGTTGCTTGAAGCCTCTGTGCAACGAAGGTTAGTAGCAGATGTTCCATTAGGCTCCTTTTTAAGCGGTGGATTGGATTCATCTGTTGTGGCAGGTTTGGCTAGCAAACACCAACCCGATCTTCATACATTTAGCATCGGATTTAAAGATGAGCCTTTCTTTGATGAAACCAATTATGCACGGTTAGTTGCCAAACATTTCAATACGGAGCATACTGTATTTTCATTGACGAATAACAATCTATACGAACACGTTCACAACATTCTTGATTACATCGATGAGCCCTTTGCTGACTCTTCAGCCATTGCAGTCTACATACTAAGCAAAGAAACGCGTAAGCATGCTACAGTTGCGCTCTCAGGAGACGGTGCTGACGAACTATTGGCAGGGTACAACAAACATGAGGCGATATACAGAATGCTGCATCCAGGTTTTAAAGAAAATGTCGTTGGCCATTTAGGTGGACTTTGGAAAGCACTCCCGCATTCTCGCAACAATCCTTTGTTCAATAAATTCAGGCAACTCAATCGATTTGCGCAAAGCATGAAGCTGGATGCTAAAGAACGATATTGGCAATTGGCCGGATTGGCTAGTGAAGCTGAAGCCCTTCAATTATTTTCCCCTGCTGCTTTGGAGCAATTTGAACGGCAACAATTTCTAGAGAGAAAAAATGAAATATTAAAAACAGTAGGTTTGGGATCAATTAATGAAGTCCTATTGACAGATATGAACCTCGTACTCCCCAACGATATGCTTACCAAAGTTGACCTCATGTCGATGGCGAATAGCTTGGAGGTGCGAACTCCGTTTTTAGATTACGAATTAGTCAATTTCATTTTCAGTCTACCTATAGATTTCAAGATCAATTCTTCACTAAGAAAAAGAATTGCACAGGATGCTTTTAGAGAAATGCTTCCTTCCCAACTTTACAATAGACCAAAAAAAGGTTTTGAAGTTCCTCTGTTGAAGTGGTTCAGGAAAGAAATGAAATCGATGATCACTGATGATCTGCTTTCAAAATCATTTATTGATGAACAAAATATCTTTAACTATACCGAGATAGCTAAACTTAAAAAGCAATTGTTCTCATCCAACCCTGGTGATGTGCACGCCAGAATTTGGGGACTGATTGTATTTCAATGGTGGTGGAAGAAATCAGTTATCAGCAAATAGTAGTAAGTCGTTAGTATCTTAAACATTTAGGCTATGAAAAATTTATTGCGCTTTGAAGAGTTGGCTCTATTCGCATTGGCCATTTACCTCAATTCTTTTCTGCCTTTTCCTACCTGGCTGTTCTGGGCGTTATTTCTTGTACCTGATATTGGCATGTTGGGTTATTTAGTCAACACAAAAATAGGTGCACTCACATACAACC
>JBATLM010000023.1:0-39390 GCA_049289315.1 Cyclobacteriaceae bacterium | reverse complement strand
ATTTTAGAGACTTAGCAGCGCCTGTCCATTTAGTAGCACTTCCGCCATACATCACATCTCCGGTTACTGATACTGGGCTGGTTTCAGCTAAGTTTACTACCGCCTCATCCAACAAAGTGATTAGTTTCGGGTAAATAGAAGCACCATCCTCAAAAGCCGGAGCCAGGTTTTGCACATCAGCATCTCCATTAAAGGCTTCTGTATACGGTACATTTCCCCAAAGATCCACCATTAAGCTGAAGTAGTAAGCCTTCAACACCTTGGCTATACCTTCATAGTGAGGGTTAGCAGCACCGTCCGCACGTTGCGCAGCTGTAGCTTTGAGAATCCCGTCCAAATCCTTCAGAGGATTGTTATACAAGTAATTCCACGTATTGTTAAACGAGGAGTTAGTCATATTAAAACCATCAAACGAGTCATTCAATGCCATAAAACCCATTGCAGCATTGTTCAAGCCATCTGCATATACGTCCGATGCATTCAACTGCACGTTGGTAAGCAACAGGCTTAACGAGGCTTGTGCTGGGTTATTCGGGTCCTTATTAATATCCAATTCGGTCAGGTCGCAGGATGATACTGTAAACAGCATCAAAACCATCATTAGCAGACCGGAGCCGTATTTTCTAATTCTATTCATAATATTATTTCTCAAGAGTTAAAAATTAGAATGTCAAATTCAAGTTCACACCGTATCTCCTTGTAGTAGGTGCTGCACCGTATTCAAAACCTTGCACGTTGCTTCCTGATGTTCCTGATAATACTTCAGGGTCAAGATTTAGATCGTCCAAAACGTTAGGTGCTTTCCACCATAGGTTACGACCTGAAACAGAAATGCTAACACGCCCAAATGGAGTTTTTGATAGCATACTTGTAGGTAATGAATAACCAAGGCTGATCTCACGAAGACGAATGGTAGTTCCATCGTACACGTTTACCTCATCTTGGCCATAAGCTCCCCAGCCATCTGAGAAGTGAGAGTCAAAGGCTGTGATAGGCACAGTGTTCTTAATTAAGTTTCCACCTCCATCTGTAATTGCCTGGAAGGTTTGGTTACTACCCAAAACACCTGGAACTACACGTAAACCTTCGCGATCGATACTTTGCTTCAATTGTCCACGAAGAATAAGTGATGCTCCGGTAAAGGAGTAGAAGTCTCCGCCCTGCTTCCAGTCGATCAAAGCGCGAAGAGAAATCCCCTTCCAACTAAAGGTGTTGCTCCATCCCATTGTAAAATCTGGGTTTGGATCACCGATGATCTCTGATTGGCCTGTGCCAAATGGCAGACCCGTATTTTCATCAATCAACAATTGACCATCATCTGATCTCGCATTCACTGTTCCAAAGATTTGACCATAAGGAGAACCATTTCTATGTATAGTAGCCAATGAAGAGCCTGGTCCACCGATAATCACTTCTCCTGTAGGACCTGCATCTACCACCAACGATTTGATTTTGGTGAAGGCAACATAGGTATCCCAGGTAAAGCCATTAGACAATTGAACAGGAGTAAGATTCAATCCGACCTCCCATCCTTTGTTTTCCAATTCACCAAAGTTGACAATCTGCTGATTAAACCCGGTAGTACTTGGCAACGCTGCGCTCAAAATCTGATCCGTTGAGTTACGTTGGAAATAAGTGACATCCAAACTAACTCGGTTGTTCAAAAACTTCAATTCAGTACCTACTTCGTACTCTTGAGTAAACTCTGGCTTCAAAGCGGGATTACCCAAAGTATTGCTCAAAGAAGCTCTGTTGGTTTTCGTTGCACCAGAAGTAAAAGGCACGCCAATTAAGTAATTAGTTGCTGTCTGATACACATTGGCATCATTACCTACTTTAGAAGCAGCCACACGCACTTTAGCATAATTTAGAAAACTTGGCATGGTTAAGGCCTCAGACAATACAAAAGAAAGACTGGCTGATGGGTAGAAGTAGTTGTTGTTATCCTGTGGTAGCGTAGATGACCAGTCATTTCGGCCAGCTAAGTTCAAGAATAAGAAATCACGATAAGAGAAGGAAAGGTCTCCATAAACACCATTCAGTCTCCTTTGTGAAGTATAGTCAGTGGTTGCAATCTGAGACGCTGTTGCATCTAAGCGATACAGGCCTGTATTCAATCCATCTGAAATAATACCAGTACCAGTAACCCTATTACGAGAGAAATCACGCTGGTTGGCGTTACCTCCAATAATACCTCTAAAAGAAATATCTGCGTTGATGTCCTTTTGAATGGTCAGAATTAAATTGTAATCCTGCTCAGTATTGGTAAGTACATCATTCCATACGTGACCTAAAGGCTCCTGAATACCTCCACTCCTTACGATATCTTTTCTGTTATCGGTATACGTATTGATACCTCCTTTAACCAACACTTGTAACCATTCGTTGATGTCATAGCCAGCTGAGAACGAACCATAGGCACGATTTACATCTGACGAATACTTACTGTATTTAGCTATCCAACGAGGGTTGTCCAATGCTCTATAAAACACATTTGAACCATCCACCGGATTCTCAAAGGGATATTCATTCAAATTAAAGTTACGAGGCAGATAAAACAGACGCGCATAAATAGAACCCGAGCCTTCATTTAAACCAGTTGGTCCATTAAAATAATCAGCGAAAGCACTTGCTCCAGATGGAGGCGAAAATTGAGTTGTATTTACATAGTTTACGTTTCCAGATATAAAGACACCATTGTCCAACTGACCATTACCACCAAAGCTGATGGAAGTACGGGTAGCTCCTGAATTCGGTATAATACCCGATTGATCCATCCTGGATACACTCGCATTAAGATTGGTTTTCTCAGAACCATTTGATATTGTAAAAGAGTTTTCTTGAGTATTTCCTTTATCGAAGAAACCTCCAATAATATCATGGGGTACAATTGGTACCGCCAAAGGCTGACCATCACCATCCCTAAATTGAGTTAACAGCGGAAAACGAACAGCTAATGGGTGAGGTCCAGTTCCTTCTGGGTATGGCTGACCTGCGTTTGGTCCACCTCCATAAATTCCAAAAGATTTTCCATAATTAGTTCCATACTCCGCATTGATAGCATCCACCTTATCGGCAAATGGAGCGCCCCAGTTTCCAATAAAACCACCGTTATATACCTGGTTAGAACCTTGTGTATACACATCCTGGTAATCAGGAATTCCGGAAATCTCCTCTACGTTGAAAGAAGAACTTACGTTGATCTCCATTCCCTTTTTGGTTCCTTTGCTAGCAGCTTTGGTAGTAATTATCACCACACCGTTGGTTGCACGTGATCCGTACAATGCTGCTGCTGCTGCTCCTTTAAGGATAGAAACACTAGCTATGTTATTAGGATCAAGGTCAAACGCACGGTTAGAAATTACTGTGTTTTGAGCAGCGTTCTCACCAGAAGCACCTCCACCAGAACCCTGACCTGCTGTGGCCGAGTTTACTGAGTTGTCAAAAGGAATACCATCCACAACAAACAAAGGTTGTGTATTACCTGTCAAAGAAGATATACCACGAATATTGATTTTAGTAGACTGACCAGGACCACCACCACCACCGGTGATGTTTACACCTGGCATCTTACCTTGAAGAGCGCGAAGAGGGTCAACCTCAGAACGTTGCTGAAGGTCGGCTGCACCTACTGACGCAACACTGTAACCTAATGCCTTCTTCTCACGTTCAATACCCACAGCTGTTACAACAACTTCAGTAAGTTGCTGAACATCCAACCCCATTTGCAGGTCGATGATGGAGCGTTCTCCAATTGCAATTTCTTGAGTTTGCAGACCAATAAATGAGTATACTAATGTTCCGCCTGATGACGGCACATTCAATCGGTAGTTACCATCTACATCGGTAACTGTTCCATTTGTGGTTCCTTTTAGAACCACATTCACTCCAGGTAATGTCGTGCCGTCTTCTGCGGCCGAAATTTTACCTGAAACCACTCGCTCCTGCGCCCATGCACTGAGTACAAAAACGAATGAGAAGCATAATAGTAAAAACTTCTTCATAGGTTTTGGTTTAGTTTAAATATACTCGAACCCCAAATTTAGAATTCGAGCCCCCAAATTAGGGTAATTATTACAATTATAAAATAACGCGAAAAGAATTTATTGCGATTAGAAATAATTGAAATTTGGTGTTTTGAAGAATTATCAGTGGTTTTTAGGCTTTTATCCCTTAAGGAGGGGGGGGTAGAACTACCCCATCTCTCGAAAGAAAATATACCTAATATGGAAGTATCCAAAACTAAGGTGTGTTACCCCATTTTCACTAACCAAATGGATTAAGCCAAGTTAAGGCATAAAAAAAGCCCCGCACATGCGGGGCTTAGTTTTTAAGTAATCTTGAAATTTTGTCTATGCCTGACCTTCAACCGAAACGAAAGACTTGTCCTTTCTTCCTTTCTTAAAGGCAACTACACCATCTGCAAGAGCAAATAGAGTGTGGTCTTTACCCATTCCCACTCCATCACCAGGATGATGCTTAGTGCCTCTTTGACGGACAATAATATTACCCGCGATTACCTTTTGGCCACCAAAGACCTTTATGCCTAATCGTTTACTTTCCGATTCACGGCCATTCTTTACTTTACCTTCACCTTTCTTATGTGCCATGGTCTTGTATTATTTACCTGAAATATTGTCAATAAGTAACTTTGTGTATTGCTGGCGGTGGCCGTTTTTCACAGCATACCCTTTTCTCCTCTTCTTTTTGAAGACAATAACCTTGTCACCTTTTACGTGCTCCAAAATCTTTCCAGAGACATTGGCATTTGCCAATACAGGAGCTCCAACCTCAACTTTGCCCTCATTATCAATAAGAAGCACTTTGTCCAGCTTTACAGCAGATCCAGCCTCTCCCTCCATCTTGGGGGCATATATATATTGGTCTTTTTCAACCTTAAACTGCTTTCCAGCAATATCCACAATAGCGTACATGA
The DNA here is from genome assembly GCA_049289315.1 of Cyclobacteriaceae bacterium. Lineage (GTDB taxonomy): Bacteria > Bacteroidota > Bacteroidia > Cytophagales > Cyclobacteriaceae > ELB16-189. The sequence continues at coordinate 34,454 of JBATLM010000023.1, read as the reverse complement.
TTCTCAGCTTTAAAAATGGATTGCAAAGATAGATTTTCAGCCTGTAAAAACAAAAAACATCTTAAAATATAGATGGGAGCCAAACCAGGCCAAATTTGGGGTCTTTTGAAAATCTCATTGAGAATGTCTCAAAAGCGCCACGTTTTATCTGATCCGCCAGTTGGCGGAGAAGAATCTCTATAGTTTGATTTATAATAAGGGATGTTTCTCCTCCAACTGGCGGATCAACAAAAAGTCATTCCTTAAACTTTTGAGATGGCCCCATCAAACTTGATTTCAGAGCCATGTTCACGCAAAAACCACTATCTCAGAATGGACTGATCTTATTCAAAAATTAGGACAAAAATATTTCTAAATTATTTTACTTAAGCCTTCCCTTCATCGCAACTGTTTAAGTGAATGAAAATGAATTCCTTCGGGTTATACTGAAGGAGAAATACAATACAATCGAACACCACATCGTCAAGTAGTCCTTTGAATTTTATCCGTCATTTCAAATATTTGTCTTCTTGCTAGAAACTGCCCAAAAGATTTTCTTCTGAAGTTAGTTCTCCAGTTCGACAAGACTTTTTTGAATTTAATACATACGATAACCTATTTAACTATATAAGTATAATGAGTGAAGCCAGACACGATGAGCCTATTTTAAAAGAAAACAAAGACCGTTTTGTACTATTTCCCATCAAGCACCATGATATATGGAAATTTTATAAACAGGCCGAGGCGAGTTTCTGGACGGCTGAAGAAATTGACTTAAGTCAGGACTTAAAAGACTGGGCCAACTTAAATGATGGTGAAAGACACTTTATTACTCATGTTTTGGCCTTTTTTGCAGCCAGCGATGGGATTGTGAATGAAAACCTGGCTGAGCACTTCGTTGGTGAAGTGCAGTATACGGAAGCCAAATTCTTTTATGGCTTTCAAATCGCCATTGAAAACATCCATTCTGAGACTTACTCTCTCCTTATAGATACCTATGTAAAAGACCCTAAGGAGAAGGATAAATTATTCCATGGCATTGACACCATGGATTGCGTAAAAAAGAAAGCTGACTGGGCACTTCGCTGGATAGATAATGGAGATTTTGCTGAAAGGCTCATTGCTTTTGCAGCCGTAGAGGGCATTTTCTTCTCTGGCTCCTTCTGTTCTATTTTCTGGTTAAAGAAAAGAGGCCTCATGCCTGGACTTAGTTTCTCTAACGAATTAATCTCGCGCGATGAAGGCCTTCACTGTGATTTTGCTTGTCACTTGTACACCCAACACGTGAAAAACAAAATGCCGGAAGATAAAGTGATCGAAATCATTAAAGATGCTGTAGAGATAGAAAAGGAGTTTGTAACCGATGCATTGCCTGTAAACCTTATAGGTATGAACGCGGAACAAATGAGACAATATATTGAGTTTGTAGCAGATCGCTTGCTGAACGAATTGATAGGCAAGAAGGTTTATAATGCTACCAACCCATTCGACTTTATGGAGATGATTTCCTTGCGAGGAAAAACTAATTTCTTCGAGAAAAGAGTGGCTGAATACCAGAAAGCCGGAGTGATGAACAGTACTGAAAAAGATTCATCACCCAAGTTTTCATTGAACGAGGATTTTTAATATCTTGAACAACATTTTTTAAACTATTTTTTCACCCCCAAACAACCCAACATGCTCGTAGTTAAACGTGACGGACACAGAGAGTCCGTAAAGTTCGACAAGATCACCGCACGTATTGAAAAGCTCTGTTACGGCCTGGAAACCAACTTTGTGAACCCAGTTGAGGTCGCTATGAAGGTGATCAATGGTTTATACGATGGAGTTTCAACGCAGGAGCTTGATAATCTTGCCGCTGAAATTGCTGCAACAATGACCACCAAGCACCCTGACTTTGCCAAACTGGCCGCCAGGATTGCTGTATCGAATTTACATAAGACCACCAGTAAGTCTTTTTCCAATACGATGAAAAGACTTTACCAGTACATCGATCCTAAGACGGGACAAAATGCCCCTCTTATTTCGAAGGAAACGTGGAAAGTAATAAAAACCAATGCCGCAGAATTAGATGCTGCGATCATTTACGATCGTGACTTCAGCTACGACTATTTCGGCTTCAAAACTTTGGAGCGCTCTTACCTCATGAAAATGGATGGTAAGGTGGTGGAGCGTCCGCAGCATTTGCTGATGCGTGTGGCCGTAGGAATCCATGCGGAGGACATCCCTGCCGCAATTGAAACCTATAACCTATTATCTGAAAAGTGGTTCACTCATGCTACCCCTACATTGTTCAATGCGGGTACACCTAAGCCACAGCTATCGTCATGCTTCTTACTTACTATGAAGGATGACAGTATTGATGGTATTTATGATACGCTTAAAAATTGCGCGAAAATCTCACAATCAGCCGGAGGTATTGGACTCAGTATCCATAACGTTCGTGCCAAAGGATCATATATTAAAGGAACAGGAGGTACATCCAATGGAATAGTACCTATGTTGAGAAACTTTGACATGACTGCCCGTTATGTAGATCAAGGCGGAGGAAAGCGCAAAGGAAGCTTTGCCATGTACCTTGAGCCTTGGCATGCAGACGTATTCGAATTCCTTGAATTGAAGAAAAATCATGGTAAGGAGGAAATGAGAGCACGTGATCTCTTCCTTGCACTATGGATTCCCGATTTATTCATGAAGCGTGTGGAGAATAACGAAATGTGGTCGTTGTTCTGCCCTAACGAGGCTCCCGGATTAGCCGATTGCTATGGTGAGGAGTTTGAACGCCTATACGAAAAATATGAGAAGGACGGTAAGGCGCGTAAGCAAGTAAAAGCTCAAGACCTTTGGTTTGAAGTATTGGAAGCTCAGATTGAGACCGGTACGCCTTATATGCTCTATAAAGATGCGGCCAATAAGAAGTCTAACCAGAAGAACTTAGGTACTATCAAGTCAAGTAACTTGTGTACGGAGATTATAGAGTATACATCGCCTGATGAAATAGCGGTATGTAATCTTGCTTCTATTGCTCTTCCTAAGTTTGTTACTGAAGAAGGAGCCTTTGATCATCAGAAATTATACGAGATCACTAAGGTGATCACTAAGAACCTTAATAAGGTAATTGATATCAATTACTACCCTGTAGTAGAAGCCCGCAACTCTAACCTTAAACACCGCCCTATTGGAATAGGTGTACAAGGTTTGGCGGATGCCTTCATCCTTCTTCGCATGCCTTTCGACTCGGAAGAAGCAAGAGGATTGAACAAGGATATCCATGAGACCATCTACTTTGCTGCCATGGAAGCTTCAATGGAGCTTTCGAAGCAACATGGTTCTTATGAGTCTTATAAAGGGTCTCCAGTGTCAAAAGGAATCTTCCAGTTTGACATGTGGGGTGTTACTCCAGACTCAAACAGATGGGACTGGGAGGGATTGAAAAAAGAAGTGAAGAAAAATGGTGTGCGTAACTCGTTGCTTTTGGCACCAATGCCTACCGCATCTACATCACAGATTCTTGGCAACAACGAATGTTTTGAGCCTTATACTTCAAATATCTATTCAAGAAGAACCTTATCCGGTGATTTCATTATCGCGAATAAGCACTTGATGAGAGACTTGATTGACCTTGGGCTTTGGGATGACAGCATGCGTCAGAAATTGATTGCTGCCAATGGTTCCATTCAAGATATACCTGAAATTCCACAGCACATCAAAGACATCTATAAAACGGTTTGGGAGATTTCTCAAAAATCGATTATCGATATGTCTGCCGATCGTGGAGCTTACATCTGCCAGTCTCAGAGTTTGAACATTCATATCACCGATCCTAACTTTGGTAAGCTGACTTCTATGCACTTCTATGCATGGAAGAAAGGTTTGAAAACAGGTATGTACTACTTGCGTTCAACTGCTGCTGCTGATGCTATCAAGTTTACTATTGACAAGAAAACTACTAAAGATCAACCAGAAGAGGTGGCAACCAAAATTGGTACAACAGCTCAGGTAAGCGCTAAAGAACCTGTAGTTGCCTATGCTTCTAAAGAGGATTTGGATCAGAAACGCTCAGACATGTCTTGCTCGCTGGACAATCCAGATGAATGCGAGGCTTGCGGAAGCTAGATAGTATTTAAACAAGATTTGAACCCTGCCTAGACAATGTCGAGGCAGGGTTTATTTTTAAAGGGCACCTTCCTTAATTTCATCCACCACAGAAGGATCCAATAGTGTGGACACATCACCTAAATTGGACGTATCCCCCTCTGCGATCTTGCGCAAGATCCTGCGCATAATCTTTCCTGATCGCGTTTTGGGCAAACCACTTACAAATTGAATTTTATCAGGTTTAGCAATAGGCCCAATAATTTTTGAAACTGTTTCTAAAATCTCTTTTCTTAATTTCTCCTCTTCCCTTGGTGCTTCGTAACAGATCACAAAAGCATATACCCCTTGCCCTTTCACATCATGAGGATATCCTACTACAGCGGTTTCGCACACTGCTGAATGCTCATCAATGGCGCTTTCAATTTCGGCTGTGCCTAAATTATGTCCCGACACAATAATGATGTCGTCTACCCTTCCCGTGATTCTGTAATATCCGTCTTCATCTCTTTTGCTCCCGTCTCCTGTAAAATACTTACCAGGGAAAGTGGAGAAGTAAGTGTCTTTGAATCTTTTATGATCGCCATAAATAGTGCGGGCCATTGATGGCCATGGAAATCGAATGGCTAACCGACCTTCCACTTTGTTACCCTCCAGTTCTAACCCACCATCATTCATAATAACGGGTTGAACACCTGGTAAAGGAAATGTAGCAAAGCCTGGCTTTGTTTTAGTCACACCAGCAATAGGAGAAAGCATAACTCCGCCTGTTTCCGTTTGCCAATAGGTATCTACAATCGGACAATTCTCTTTACCAATGTTTTTATTATACCAATGCCATGCTTCTTCATTAATAGGCTCACCCACTGAACCCAACACTTTCAAAGAAGATAGATCATGTGCCTCCACAAAACTCAATGGAGCTTTCTCCAATGCGCGTATCGCTGTAGGTGCTGTGTAAAGAATATTTATTTTATGCCTTTCTATTACCTGCCAAAATCTTCCCCAATCCGGCCAGGAGGGAACACCTTCAAACATGACAGTAGTAGCACCTGCTAATAGTGGCCCATAAATAATATAGGAGTGACCAGTTACCCATCCAATATCAGCTGTGCACCAGTAGACCTGCCCTTCCTTGTATTGAAAGGTGGTTCTAAAGGTATAATCGGTATACACCATATAACCACCAATGGTATGCACCATACCTTTAGGCCTGCCGGTAGACCCAGAAGTATATAAAATGAACAGCAAGTCTTCCGCATCCATTTCTTCGGCATCACATTCTGCATTCGCTTTATCAATTTCATCATGCCACCAAAGATCGCGGCCTTGTTTTATCTCAGGATTTGAGCGCACATGATCAACAACCACTACCTTTTGTACATCAGGGCATTCCTGCATTGCCTCATCAACTATTCCCTTGAGGTCAATTGTTTTTGCTCCTCTATAGCTTCCATCCGCTGTTAAAACTATTTTGCAACCTGCATCGGTAATTCGATCCACTAAGGCCCGTGATGAGAAACCTGCGAATACAATAGAGTGTACAGCCCCGATTCTGGCGCAAGCCATCATAGCATAAGCCAACTCCGGAATCATGGGCAAATAAATACAAACCCTATCACCCTTTTTCACCCCTAAGTTCTTCAGCATATTGGCCGCTTGGCAAACCTTGCTGTGTAGTTCTTTATAAGTGATGTGTTTTGCTTGTCCCTTCGGGTCGTTAGGCTCCCAAATGAGAGCAGTTTGGCTACCACGTTTCTCCAAATGCCGATCTAGGCAATTTTCGGTGATATTCAATTTACCATTAACAAACCATTTTACCACTGGCATGGAAAAATCCCACTCCAAAACCTTGTCCCACTTCTTTCGCCAATGAAAACTCTCTGCCACTTCTGCCCAAAATGATTCCGGATCGGAAACACTTCGGTTGTATATTTTTTCGTACTCCTCGAAATTCTTGATTGCGTGATTCATAACAGTAATATACTGTCATTTGAATCTAAATTCAACTTCTTAACCTTTCTAAGGCAAATGCAAAAGATGGGGAAATAAGCAGGCAGCATGCTGCTAAAACATATACTCCACTGCCACTGCCACCAGTGACCCTACGATAGCTACCGCCAACTTTCTCGCATTGAAGTGGTGATCAGGACTGCTCTCAAAAACAATGGTGGTAGAGATATGAAGAAAATTACCCGTCACCAGTGCATAAAGAAATATAAGTCCTGTTTCAGAGAGTAAATTGATCTCAACAAAGTATTCACTTATAAAAAGCCCTAATGGTGCTGCCAATGAAAATACAACCAGGTAAGGAATGGCTCTTCGTTTAGAACGAAGTTGCTCTGAGAGTACTGCCATCAATGCAAAGGCTGCAGGGGCTCTGTGCAAAACAATTCCCAGTAAAATAGCATTGGTATCAGAATGGAAAGTGTGAGAAGAAGGTTGTGCCAACATCCCTCCTTCTAAAAAAGCATGAACACACAAGGCCGACAATAGTACCAAAGCTGAAACCTCTGCATGACTATGAGAATGCGTATGCCCCTTGTTGTCGTGGGTATGGATATGGCCATGTTCAATCCCCGATGTGAAATACTCAAGCAGTTGCTGAAGAAAAAATCCCAACAAAACGAATAACCCTATTAATTCTACCTCAGCATATTCACGATACAACTCTGGCAGTATATGAATGACCGTAATGGCAAACAGGTAGGAACCTGCAAATACCAATAAGAGTTTGAAACTGCTATTGCGTGCCTTGGGAACCAAATAGATGAGGAGACCAGCTAAAAGGGGCGCAAAAAAAAGAATGAGCATCTTCATTGAATAACCTTAAGGGTTAATTTTAATCATCGGTTTTATGCCTTCCGTAACAAAGGTTTCAATACCGCTGTCAGTAGAATAGATTAAGAGCGCATCCAGTTCCCCTATCTGATTTAATTTTTTGATTGCCTCTTCCTTTCCCATCACCATCAATGCAGTTGCCCATGCATCTGCTGTCATGCAGTCTTTGGCAAAAACCGAAGCACTTAGCAATTCATGACGAACAGTATAGCCAGAAGATGGGTTTATTGTATGTGAATATTTCTGTCCATTTTCTTCATAAAAATTAAAGTAATTGCCTGAAGTGGCCATGGCCTTGTCTTCCAGTTTCACATATGCCTTATTAATAAGATTTTCGTAGGTAGAGCTAGGGTCCAGAATTGCAGCCTCCCAGGGCTTGTCCAGCCGTTGATTCTTTCCGAAAGCAGAAATTTCTCCGCCAATTTCCACAAACCAATCTGTAATGCCCTGTGCCTTCAAGTAATTGGCCACTACATCAACGCCATAGCCCTTCGCAATAGCACTAAAGTCGAGTTGAACACGGATATCGTTCTTCCACACACTGTCAATATTGAATTGAACTTTTTCAAGCCCTACAAACTGCATGAGTGAGTCAATCTTGGCGCTATCGGGTTTAAGTTTTTTTCCAGGGCCAAATCCCCAGGCATTAACCAATGGCATTACTGTAGGATCAAAAGCACCATTCGATAAAGTTTCTACTTCTTTTGACTTTTCGAGCACGGGTAAGAAGAAAGGAAAGTTGAACTGGAATGAATTTCCTTCATTAAAATCAGAGATCTCTGAATCTTTAATGTAAGTGCTCAGCGACTGGTTGAACACAGCCAATACCGAATCAATTTGATTGTTGAAGTTTCTGGATTCCTTATCATAGTAAGTAATATGATAAGCCGTGCCCATCGTTTTACCCTCAATTTTGATCTCATTGATCGAGTTGGACTGTCTGTATTTCCACACCACAAAAACCAGTAGGACAAGAGCAATAGAGTAGAGGGCGTTTTTTACACGGTTGTTCATCCTTGGTGTTGATATTCCTGCAAATTAGAAGAAATACTTTGATTGCAGTCCCAAAAAGCCTCGTTTAAAATAGAATTCGCTCAGGCCCATAACACTCAAAGCCATCAACTTTCACTACTTTTGAGCCATGCGCGAAGATTATTTAAGTGCGGATGATGAAGGGTTGACCCCAGCTGAGAAAGAGGTCGAAAGAGCGCTCCGCCCTCTGTCCTTTTTGGATTTTACTGGACAACACAAGGTGGTTGAGAACATCAAAATTTTCGTGCAGGCAGCCAAGAAAAGAAGTGAACCCTTAGACCATGTATTGCTGCACGGCCCTCCAGGGTTAGGCAAAACCACATTGAGCCACATTATCGCCAACGAATTAGAATCTAGAATCAAAGTAACATCCGGGCCGGTATTGGACAAGCCCGGAGACCTCGCGGGATTACTCACCAATCTTGAGCCACACGATGTCTTGTTTATTGATGAGATTCATCGACTGAATCCTATAGTGGAAGAATATCTCTATTCGGCCATGGAGGATTTTAGAATTGATATCATGTTAGATTCTGGTCCTAATGCCAGGTCTGTACAGATTGGGCTTAACCCCTTCACATTAATAGGAGCCACAACCAGGGCTGGTCTATTAACATCTCCATTGCGCGCGAGGTTTGGCATCAACTCGAGGCTCGAATATTATGATTCTGAATTGCTCACTACGATTGTAAAAAGATCAGCTGGTATTCTGGAGACTCCACTGAATGATGATGCAGCTCATGAAATTGCAAGAAGAAGTAGAGGTACTCCTCGTATTGCCAATAATCTTTTGCGCAGAACACGGGACTTCGCACAAATAAAAGGAGATGGGGTGATCACTATGCCCATCGCTCAAATGGCACTGAACGCTCTGGATGTAGATGAGAACGGACTTGATGAAATGGACAACCGCATTCTATCTACAATCATTGAAAAGTTTAAGGGGGGGCCTGTTGGATTGACTACCATTGCTACTGCTGTAGGGGATGAAGCCGAAACCATTGAGGAAGTGTACGAACCTTTTTTAATACAGGAAGGCTACATCAAAAGAACCAGCCGAGGGAGAGAAGCAACGGAGCTTGCCTATCAGCATTTGAAAATTCCGAGACCTGGCAAGGCGGGTAGTTTATTCGAATAAAAAAGTAACATTGGTCCCGGAGTACAATTTTAAGCTAACTAACTCCTTATCAATTTCACCCTCCCAAGCTGTCTGCTTATCACTCACTTGTGAATGATTGGTTTCGTTGTCATAGCGTAACTGCTCTTTCAAGGTTTGGGCCATATGTTTTTTGAACAACGAATTAAATTCCTTCTCAAAGGTTTTGACATTCCATTTCTCTGAAGTGATTTCTTTTCTCAATTTTCTGGCCCACACCTCGGTGAGGTTAAAGTGATATTGTTCGTGCTTCAATATGCTTTCACTTTTGCGATCTTGTTTTACCCATGACTGTTCTTTTATAAAAACCCCCTTAATCTCCATGGTCATCTTACCTGCCTTATCCACAGAGGATTCATACTGTATCTCCACTCTTGAAAGCGCTACGTGCGAATCTAACTTTGGTGCATTTGCTTGAAAATCATTCCATGAAAGTTTTTTATCCTTGCTCCAGACTACAGGCTCTCCAATGGATATACTAAACCACGATAAAATAAAAATTAGACTTACCTTTATTATCATAATTTTTCGAGAAGATCGAATTTACAACTTTCAACAGAGAAATTCTTACTCATCTTGAATAAAACAACCGCAACACAAATCATTAAAACCAAAGCCCATGAACTGGGTTTTACTTTTTGTGGCATTGCACAGGCCGAATTTTTGGAAGAGGAAGCCCCACGTTTGGAAGAATGGCTGAAGCGAGGGTATCAGGGGAAAATGAGTTATTTAGAAAATCATTTTGATAAACGATTAGACCCAACTCTACTAGTGCCTGGGGCTAAGTCAGTGGTGAGTCTCGTTTACAATTATTATCCTAAGAAAGATTTAGCTGAAGATGACAATCTTAAAATTGCTAAATATGCTTATGGAGAAGATTATCATTTCGTAATTAAAGATAAGCTAAAAACATTCATGGCGCACCTCCATGAAACCATAGGTGAAGTAAACGGAAGAGCATTTGTGGACTCTGCCCCTGTGATGGAACGAGCATGGGCACAAAAAAGTGGACTTGGTTGGGTAGGCAAAAATAGTTTACTCCTGAACCGAAGTGCTGGGAGTTTCTTTTTTCTAGCAGAACTTATCATTGATCTGGACCTGGAGTATGACAATCCCACTAAAGATTATTGTGGTACTTGCACTGCCTGCATGGATGCCTGCCCCACTGATGCCATTGCTGAACCCTATGTAGTGGATGGCAGTAAGTGCATCTCTTATTTTACCATAGAGTTGAAGGAAGAAATCCCAAGCGATGTAAAAGGCAAATTCGAAAACTGGATATTTGGTTGCGACATCTGTCAGGATGTGTGCCCTTGGAATAGATTTTCATCACCCCATAATGAACCGAGATTTGATCCGTCTCAAGAGCTCAAAAGCATGAAAGAAGGTGACTGGGAAGAAATCAGTGAGGAGGTGTTCAGGAGTGTGTTCAAGAAATCGGCTGTAAAAAGAACAGGATTGAAGGGCCTTCAACGAAACATTGAATTTATTAACTCAGGTAAGCTTAAACCGTAATGGCAGGATTCGTCATTAAATTACATTATTTGTATTCTTCTAATGCTTAATTTGGGTTAAAAAATAAACCCCGACAATGCCGGGGTTTTTTAAAGTTTATCAGTGTAGTCAACTGGCCAATACGAAGCAGCGATTGAGAATCGCCCCATGTTCATCCTCATAATTGGCATAACACCAGTTTCTGAGGTCCTGAATTTCATCGGCAATCAGCATTTTAATTGCCTTTCTTAACTCTTTTTCAAAGAGTTTTGCATCAAAACTTACTCTCGCCAAGACGGTTTTAACATAATTGAGCATTTTTTTCATCAGCAAAATTAAATTTAAGTTTGTGCGTGTGTTCTTTCTTTAGTAACCGTTAATATACAAAAACAGTTAAAGTCAAAAAAGAACAACCTTCATTTGTAGAACGATAAATATGCTTCGAAGTTGTATGTGTTTTAAGGTCTGTTTTTCCATTTTTTTAGTCGCTTTTGTGGGGCTTTTTAACTCACTTTTAGGGCAAAAAATCCAAATCGAGTTAGGAGCCGATGAAATAGCTGAGAATCAAGCTTGGACCATTACAGTAACGGTAAATGACGACCGGCTGAAGAGCTATGACAATTTCCCTGATATCGAGGGTTTCCGAAAAAGAGGCACTTCTACTCAATCTCAAACCAGTATAGTAAATGGTCAGATCAGCTCGTCACAAAGTGTTGTAATGACCTATATGGCTACAAAACAAGGAGTATTTACGCTACCTCCGTTTAAAATGACCATAAACGATCAGATTTTTTCCTCCCAAGGGAAAAAAATTGCCGTAGGACCACCAAAACAAGCACAGCAGCGCGACCCTGTGAGAAGTCTTTTTGAGAGAGACCCGTTTGATGATTTTTTTGGCAAGGGTGAAACAGAATTTGTTGATGTAAAAGAAGACGCATTACTGGCTTTAACCACCAGCAAAAACGAAGTGTATGTGGGAGAAGGTTTCACGACCACGCTCTCTTTTCTTGTGGCTGACAACAATAGAGCACCCATGCAATTCCATGATTTAGGAAAGCAGCTTTCTGACATTTTAAAGAAATTACGCCCATCCAATTGCTGGGAAGAAAACTTCAACATTGAAAACATTGAAGGCGAATCCATTGAAATAAATAATAAGTTTTATACCCAGTATAAAATATATCAAGCCACATTCTACCCACTCAATGCACAACCTATCGTGTTCCCAAGTGTGGGCTTAGAAATGATCAAATTCAGGGTGGCCAAAAATCCTTCCTTCTTTGGGCAAAATCGCCAGGAGGATTTCAAAACATTTTATTCCTCCCCAAAAACAATTAGGGTAAAAGAGCTACCGCCACATCCCCTTAAAGAGTCAGTGGCTGTTGGTAGTTACCGTCTTGATGAAAGATTAGTGTCGTTAAACCTGAAGACCGGGCAAAGTGCCAGTTACGAGTTTAACATTTACGGAGAAGGGAATATCTCTTCAATTGAAAAACCCGGAGTGAAGAAAGATAACAATTTTGACTTCTACGAACCCAACATGAAGCAAAATATCAAACGCGAAAATGGACGTGTAGCGGGAGCGAAAGCATTTAGTTATTATATGATTCCAAAAGAGCCTGGCAACTATGACCTAGGGGATTATTTTTCCTGGGTGTTTTTTAATCCAAGATCCAACAAATACGACACGCTAAAATCTCGGTATTCAGTTACGGTAACTGGTGAAAGTCAAAAGAATATCTCCATAGACAGTAAGGATTCCGGTTCTTTTTATGACCGGATCACATTGGCTGATAACGCAATCCATTCCTCTATCGAAGGCAACTGGCTAAAAATTGGCGCCAATCTTTTTATCTTGCTGATGCTTGGAGCCTCTGCATTCCTTGTATTCAAGAAATAATTCTAAATTTCACATTCAAAATTTAGCATCGAATTTTGAACAATAATTTTTGAATGAACAGTTACGGTACACTTTTTAAGATTACTACGTTTGGTGAATCCCATGGCCCTGCCATTGGAGTAACAATAGATGGTTGCCCTGCCGGATTGGAGATAGACGAAAGTTTTATCCAATCAGAACTCGATCGCAGAAAGCCAGGTCAATCAAAAATCACCACACAACGAAAAGAGAGCGACACACTCAAAATCCTTTCTGGTGTTTTTGAAGGTAAGACCACCGGAACTCCCATTGCCATAGTAATAGAAAATCAAGATCAAAGAAGTAAAGACTATGGGCACATTGCAGAGTCCTTTCGCCCTTCGCATGCAGATTATACTTACGAAGCAAAATACGGCAATAGAGATTATAGAGGAGGCGGAAGAAGTTCCGCGCGTGAGACCGCAGCTAGAGTAGCCGCAGGTGCCATAGCAAAACTTTTACTTCAGAAAGAAAAAATTCAAATCTGTGCTTATGTATCGCAGGTGGGCGACATTAAGACTCCACACTATACAGAGTTAAATCTGAGCAACACTGAAAATAACATTGTGCGATGCCCTGATGATGCTATTGCCGATCAAATGATAACGTTGATTGATAAAGTTCGAAAGGAACAGGATACCATAGGTGGTATTGTTACTTGCGTAATAAAGAACGCTCCAGTAGGATTGGGAGAGCCCGTCTTTGATAAGCTTCATGCTGAGTTGGGAAAAGCTATGCTCAGCATTAATGCCGTAAAAGGGTTTGAATACGGAAGTGGATTTGAAGGCACTCAATTAAAGGGTTCTGAGCACAACGATGAGTTTTATAATGATGGAGGGAAAATAAAAACAAAAACCAATCACTCCGGTGGCGTACAAGGGGGCATTTCCAATGGCGAAGATATTTATTTCAATGTGGCTTTTAAGCCTGTGGCCACAATTATGAAAGATCAGAATAGTATAGACAAACAAGGGAATGAGGCTACTGTTTACGGTAAGGGTCGACACGATCCTTGTGTAGTGCCACGCGCGGTGCCCATTGTTGAAGCCATGGCTGCATTAGTAATTGTAGATTTTTTATTGAGGGGTAAAGTTTCTAAGATATAGTAACAGCCTGTAAGTAATGCCACAAAGGCACAAAGACACTAGAGCAAGGATTTTTTTGTTTTCTTATACTACACTAGCGAGTAAAAAGGATAGACTCTATGGCTTATAAAGAATTGTCTGATGATGAAGAGCTAATTGGAAAAGCTATTGTAAATGCTGCCTATCAGGTCCATTCACAACTTGGCCCAGGCTTGCTAGAAAAAGTTTATGAAGTTTGCCTAACTCATGAATTAAAAAAAGCTGGAATGCTAGTTGCGAGGCAAGTTGATATACCTATTCAATACGATGGGATTCAATTTGATGAAGGCTTAAGGCTTGACTTATTGGTTGGTAACAAAGTTGTTGTTGAAATAAAAGCTGTTGATCAAGTTAACCCGGTTTGGCAAGCTCAGGTCCTAAGCCATCTGAAGTTGACGGGATTGAGACTTGGTTATCTTGTTAATTTCAATGTTCCACTTATTAAGAATGGAATTAAAAGAATAATATTATAATTGACCGCAAGCATACAAGTCTGAACACTTTAGTGACTTGGTGTCTTCGTGGCATAAAAGAAAGCAAATCCGCCCTCAAAAAACTCATTGCGGCTTCTGTACAGCACAGGAAGAAGCGCAGCAAGGCACCTACTATAAAAATTATATCAAGCGAACTCAGTAAATCTTGAGAAAAGTCGATATTGTTTATCAATAGGCTTATTTTTAAGCTACTTGTGCTAACCTAAGGATGCAGTTATGAAAAAGAAGATGCCGTTGTATGGAAAGATTCTCATTGGAATGGGCATTGGCCTTGTTTGGGGAATAGCCGCAGGACCGCTCGGAATTGTTGAATTCACACATGATTGGATAAAACCATTTGGAACGATATTCATCAACTGTCTAAAATTAATTGCTGTACCACTAATTATAGTTTCGCTAATTGATGGGGTCTCTAACCTGTCTGATGTTAGTAAGCTTTCACGAATGGGTGGTAAAACCATTGGTTTATATATTGGCACCACAGTAATAGCAGTTACAATTGGACTTACACTTGTCAATATTATTAACCCCGGTCATTATCTTTCAACAGAAAGAAGGGATCAATTAAGAGAATCCTTTGCTGCTGACCTTGATACCAGCATTATCACGGCACATGGCACCAAAGATTCCGGCCCACTGCAAATATTGGTTGATATTGTCCCCGACAATTTGTTCAACTCTTTTTCGGACAATACCAACATGCTTCAGGTGATTTTCTTTGCCATTTTGTTTGGGGTAGCTATGATTCTCTCGCCCAAGGATAAAGTTGCTCCGGTAAAAAACTTTTTTGATGGAGCAAATCATGTTATTCTGGCTATCGTAGATATTATTATGCGGTACGCACCAATTGGCGTTTTTGCATTGCTTGCAAGTTTAACTATCGATTTAGAGTTGTTGCAGGCGCTCAGCGTTTACAGTTTGAATGTTGTACTTGGATTGGCCGTAATGGTCTTCGTTACCTATCCTTTGCTGCTTAAGGCGATGACAAAGGTGAAGTATTCACGTTTTATTAAAGCAGTTTTACCAGCTCAAATCCTTGGGTTTTCTACAAGTTCCAGCGCAGCCACTTTACCTATTACTATGGATTGCGTGGAAAAAAACCTGGGTGTCTCTGAAGAGGTTTCTAGCTTTGTCTTGCCATTAGGAGCAACCATCAACATGGATGGCACCAGTATTCATCAGGGGGTTTCAGCCGTTTTCATTGCACAGGCTTTTGGTATTGATCTTTCGCTGGGCCAACAACTCACTATTTTGATGACAGCCGTACTGGCTTCTATTGGAGCAGCTGCTGTACCAGGAGCAGGTATTATAATGCTTATTATTGTTCTCGAAGCAGTAGGGCTAGATCCCGCTGGTCTGGCACTCATTCTCGCAGTTGACCGACCACTTGACATGTTGCGTACTGCCGTTAACGTAACAGGAGATAGCACCGTGGCTGCTATAATCGCCAGTTCGGAAGATGCTATTAAAGACGAGTCCGAACTTGGGAAAATAAAAGAAATTGATACGAATCAGGTTGACACTAGTCAAATTTAATTTCCCCTTCCGGCTCTACATATTCTTTTTCCCACTTGGCAATTACCACAGTTGCCAAACAGTTTCCTGTTACGTTTACTGATGTTCTTGCCATATCCATTAATTCATCGATACCAAGGATCGCCATAATAGGCCAAAGGGGTAATCCGAAGGAAGCAGCTGTTCCTAACAAAATTACCAGTGATGCACGTGGCACACCTGCTACCCCTTTACTGGTAAGCATCAAAGTCAAGCCCATCAATAGTTGCTGACCGATAGTAAGAGGAATTCCAGCAGCTTGCGCCACGAACACAGCGGCCAGCGACAAATACAAAGTTGTGCCATCAAGATTAAAAGTATACCCAGTGGGCAACACAAAAGAGACAATCTTTCGAGGTACGCCTAGTTTCTCCATATTCTCCATCGCTTTAGGCAAAGCAGATTCAGAACTGGTAGTCGCGAATGCGATAGATACAGGTTCAGAAATCGCTTTGATAAATTTGCGAATAGGAATCTTTAGGAAGTAGGCTATTGGCAATAATACCAAAAGCATAAATGCTAGTAGCGAGCCGTACAGTGTGAATAATAATTTGAGTAAGGAAGTGAGTATGTCAATTCCAAGATGGCCCACCGTAACGGCAATAGCAGCCCCTACTCCGAAAGGAGCGAAGTGCATAATAATGTTGGTGAACTTGAACATGGCTTCCGCCAAACTCTCAGAAAACTCCAACATGGGCCTTTTCTTTTTCTCAGGAAGCATGGCCAACGCAATGCCAAAAATCACACTGAAAACTACTATTGGAAGAACATCTCCATGATATACCGACTTTATAATATTTTCAGGGAATACATGCAAAACAACTTCTGACCAGGTTTGCGCTTTCGCCTCAGGCAGTTCTTGATTGAAGCCCTCCGGTAGCACAATACCAGCGCCAGCCTGCGTCAGGTTGATAGCAATCAACCCGATGACCAACGCCAAAGTGGTTACGAATTCAAAATACAAAATAGATTTCCAGCCCATTCTTCCCACTTGCTTCAGGTTAGAATGACCCGCAATGCCCACTACTAATGTTGAAAAAAGTATTGGCGCAATTATAGTTTTCACCAAGCTTAAAAATATTTTACTCAGTACCTGAAGGTTTTGTGCGAAGTGAGGATAGTTGAGACCAATCTCCACTCCTATGATCATACTCAAAAGAATCCATGTGGTAAGGGATCCTTTTTTAATGGCGTAAAAAATGGCCAACGCCACCGTCACCCACCTAAACCCGATCAGCACCAAAGGGGGAATGGAAAGGCCAGCATAAAAATCTAAAAGATGAAGCACAGTGGCTACGCTAAAAAGCCCAAGGATGGCGAGGGCAAGGTTTTTCTTTGTCAAGGAGTTAGGATTTGAGGTGGTAAAATTTTAGTCCAACCTGCCAATATATGAAAAGTTGTTATTCGGCAATACAGCGGAGATAGCGTTCATAATCAAATCTTTCAAGAGATTCTGAAAAGGCCAGAAAATGTACCCCAAAACGAACTTTAATTCTCTACTTTTGTTGGCTCATAAAAGACAATACGATGCTTCAGGCTGCCCCAAAAAATATACACATCTACCTAGAGTCAAACCCGAACCCCAATTCACTCAAATTTGTGCTGAATGAAGTACTTATTCCTGATGGGATGAGTTTTGACTTTCCCAATTTGGAAAGTGCAAAAGAGGCACCCCTTGCCCAAGAGCTGTTTAAGTACCCTTTTGTAAATAGGGTCTTTTACATGAGCAACTTTGTAACGGTAACCAAGAACGAGGATGTACAATGGATTGAAGTGCAGGATACCATAAAGAATCACATCAAAAAGTTTCTTGAAGAAGGAAAACTCATACTTGACAGCAAAGCACCGGAAGCAGCCACTGCAGAAAGTGATTCTGAAACCGTAAAGAAAATAAAGTCAATTCTTGACGAGTACATCAAACCTGCCGTAGAACAAGATGGTGGAGCCATTACATTCCATTCTTTTATTGAAGGTGTGGTTACGGTAACCCTTCAAGGATCTTGTAGTGGTTGTCCTTCGTCAACGATAACCTTAAAGGCAGGCATTGAAAATCTTTTTAAGAATATGATGCCCGATGAGGTAAAATCCGTTGAGGCCTTAGGGTAAGTTGCTAGCCTTTTTATTCAAATAATTTCTCTCCAACTCATTATCAGCCAGGGAAGAAGCTTTTAGGTAAGAGGCTCTTGCTTTGTCAAGCTGTGTCAATTCTTTGAATAAGTCAGCTTGTATAGCATGAAACAAGTAAAAGGCCTCCAACTTCTCATCCGCCAATTTCTCCAACTCATTCAATGCTACCTGCGCTCCATTTACCTTTGCAGAGGCTACTACCCGATTCAAAGAAATAATTTTACTGGGGTTGATTTTAAGAAGAAGGTCATATAATCGTAGGATGTTTTTCCAACTTGTAGATTCAAAGTCTTGAGCGAAACAGTGCATAGCTGCTATTCCCGCCTGTAAATAATATTCACTAATTACATTCGCCTCTGCGGCTTTATCCAGATACCGCATACCCTTTGCAATTAACTCTCTGTCCCACTTTCCTCTGTCCTGTTCCTCAAGTGTTAATAAGACACCATCTTCACTTATCCGAGATTCAAATCGTGATGCCTGAAAATGCATAAGCGCCATTAACGAATTAGCATGATGCGAAGGAAGTGAAGCGTGATCCAAAATATGAGAAGTTAACCTTATCGCCTCAAAACAAAGCTCCTTCCTTACCAACAATTGCCCGTGGGATGCTTTGTAACCTTCATTAAAAAGTAAATAAATAATTCTTAACAAATTTTCCAGTCGGTGGTTTAACTCATGGCCTGTAGGAACTTGCTCCAAAAAACTTGTCTCTTTAAGCTTTTGCTTGGATCTTAAATAAGCTTTTGCCACAGCCTCCTCACTTTTGAAGAGTGCCAGTGCTATTTCCTGATTGCCAAATCCGCAAAGTATTTTCAAGACTAAAATTATTTGGTACTCCTCGCTAATCTCAGGTCTACAGCAGGCAAACATCATCTTTAGCAAATCATCCTTGAGCTCAGTCTGTAATCGTACATCATCAGGCAGTTCCTCCTTTACTGTTTCGTCTAAAATGATCTTTGCCTTTTGATCAAATCGCTGGATGCGCCTTAGGTCATCTATGAGTTTGTTTTGCGCAGAACGAGTAATCCATCCGGATGGGTTTTGTGGAATACCAGAAAACGGCCAGAGTTTTACAGCTTTATAAAGTGATTCCTGTACCGCATCTTCAACTAGTTCAAGGTGATCCGCTCCAAACTTTCTTACAAGAAATGCAGTGACTCGCCCATACTCATGTCGAAAAAAGTGATCAACAACCAAAGACGTTTCCTTTTTATGCATCACATAAAAGTATTAAGTTTTATTTAACCCTGTGCCAAAATAAAAAGGCCTACCGATATCAGCAGGCCTTGGATGCAATTTCAATACTCCCTTACATTGGAATTAATTCCCTTACTTCGGTTGTTCCATCAAATTCGTAAATCGGGCAACCTTTAGAAAGTTCTGTTGCTGTTTCAAGGTCATTGGCATTGACGATCAAGTAACCCCCTACCACTTCTTTCCCTTCTGTAAAAGGTCCGTCAGTAATTACCTTCCCTGATTTGGCCACTACCTTTCCTTCTTTTTGCAAAGGCTGTCCTCCTACAAGTTTTCCTTCACTGGCCAAGTTGTCCATCCATTTTTTCCATCTTTCCATGTGTTGCTGCATTGCTTCCGGAGATTGCTCTGTCCATCCACTATCTCCTCCTCTGAATAAATACAAATACTGTTTCATTTTATTTATTGGTTTTGGTTAGAATTAATTATTGATGTTGATCAGGAAAAGGAAAACCCTTCCCTTTTTCACATAAGTGTTTCAAGCTTCTCAAAAACATTGCCCAGTCATAACTACATTGGCTAAACATAGGCGTGTAAGACTCCCAATTATTATGAGAAAAATATATCATAGTTCTATTGTCTTCTTTTTGAAGTCGGAATGCAATGGTTGTCCCAATCCATTCCTCCGTGCCCGTAATGCATTTCCACTCTACTTTTTTTTCTGGCTCAAGGGCGATTACTTTCATTTCCTTAAAATAGGACGAACCAAATCCAAATCTTAATATACTGTTTACTTCCGCTTTCGCATTGGTGTCAGGAGTCCACCAACCCGCCAGTCCATTTTGTGAAGTCAGTTTTTCAAAAACTGTGGCTAAAGATGCATTGACTTCCAATTTATGCCTAATGTTTACCATTGTGCTGTTATTTGTGTTAAAGACGTACGGCCATTTTAGAAAAAGACAATTCTTGGAAAAAAAATTCTGTAAATGAAAAAAGGGGCCGAAACCCCTTTTCAAAATTTATTCATGCCCTAAATAGGTGATTCAGCACCTTTCAGATACTTGTCCAAAAATTTTAAAATTTCCTCCGAGGCTTTGATGTTGTTTTCGCGTTTTACAAATCCATGCCCTTCATCAGGAAAAATAACATACTCTACAGGCACACCATTGTCTCTTGCTGCAGATACAATCTCATCCGATTCGACCTGAAGTACGCGCGGGTCGTTGCTTCCCTGCAAAACGATAAATGGCTTTGTTATTTTATTGGCATGGAACAATGGGGATTTGTTATAAAGCGCAACCGAATCCCTGATAGGATCACCCATTTCAGCATACAGTGCCACCTTAAATGATTCCCACCATGGCGGAATACTTTTCAATGTTCTCAGCCAATTGGTGACACCAAAGAAATTAACGCCAACTGTAAATTCCTCCGGTGCAAATGCGAGAGCGGCCATTACCATATAGCCTCCATAACTCCCACCTGCGATTCCGACTTTGCTATTGTCTACGTAAGGAAGTGTTGCCAAAAATTTCTTCGACTCTACACAATCCATCAAATCATCCTTCCCGTGCTTTTGATCATCGGCTGCAAAAAATGATTTGCCATACCCAGAACTTCCCCTATTGTTTACAGCCAATATCACATAACCATGATTTACCAAATGCTGGATGACGGGACTATAGTTGAGTCTTGTTTGTCCACCAGGGCCCCCGTGTATCCACAACAGCGCTGGCAACCTTTCATCTTCTTTTATCCCTTTGGGCTTATAAAGCAATGCCGGAATCTCCATCCCATCAAAGGATGTATACCTAATTACCTCCCCTTCTACCAGATCATTCGGGTCAATCTCCGCAGTCATGGTATTAGTGAGTTGCTTCACCTCTTTTGTTTCGAAATTGTAAACAAATAAGTTGTTAGGAGATTTGGAGCTACTTATGTAGAATGACATCAGTTTTTCGCTGTCTGAAATATTTACTCCAGTTACATCTCCTTCAGGAAGTGGAGGGAGCTGCACCAAGCTCCCTGTTGCCTCTTCATAAATTTTTACTTCGGTGCGCGCGTCATTATTGATGGCCACTACTCTGTACTTTCCATTTCTGGATAGATAGGCATACATGACATCCCAGGGTGCTTCCTCTACCTTTTCCTTTGCTCCGGTAGCAATATCATAACTGGCAAGATATCTAAACTCACTTCCTTCATCTGTCAGGTAATAAAGCTTTAAATCATCAAGACTGAAATATTGAGGAGTAAATTGGGCATCGCCCTCGTGAGCGGATAATAATTTCGATTTTCCAGATTGGGTATCAAAAAGATACATGTCGGAATTATTCGTAGTGATCGACTTTGTTAAAGCGATATACCGATCATTATTGGAAATGGTAGTAGGATCTAAACCTTCTGTGTTCTTGTAAGCCAACTGTGTAGGATAAACCTTTTCCTCACTTTGATCTTTATTTATCTGCACCTTGTATAAATCAAAGTAACGTTTGTCTCTACCATTAGTGGTGTAGTATAATAACTTCTTATTATAGCTCCATCCATAAAATTGCGCCTTTGCAGTACTGTCTTTAATCAAGTCATTCATACTGCCGTCCGGGTTTTGAACAAACAGGTGAGTTATCTCATTTCCCCCCTTGTCACTTCTTACAACAATTCTGTTGTCCTCAGGGAAGTACGAATTGGCAAAAATGGCATTATCTGTAGAGTTGGTTAATTGCTTCTTCTCTCCACTTTCAATATCGATTTCAAATACATTGAAAATTCCTGTCTCTTTGCTGCTGAACAATAACTTGGCTTCGTCAGGAGAAAACGAACTGCCTCCTATTTGGACAATATCCATGAACTGACTTATAGAATATTGTTTTGGTAGCTTCTCTTCATTAGTGGGTCCAGCGCAACTCCAAACAAGCAGCAGTAACAAACCCATTCCGAAAATGAAATTAAAACGCATTGTATAAATTTTTTTGGTGAAAGACTAAGGTAAGAAATACCTCCGTTTTCTTAGCAGCTTAATGCACTATTGAATCCGTTATTTTTTTCTATTGGCCAGGTATACGCCACCGATAATAGCAATCATGCCAATGTAGTGGCCAAGATAAAGCTGCTCACCATCGAGCACGCCCCACATTACCGCAACTATGGGTATCAGATAGGTGACCGAACTGGCAAACAAAGGCGAGTTAGTTTTGACCAGTTTATTAAAGATAACCGTAGCAACCGCAGTGCTCATCAATCCCAAAATGGCAATGAATCCAAATGCTTTCCATGCACCGTCTACTGACGATAGCTTGGGAATAAATTCGGTAAACACAAAAAGATAAATCAATGCAAAAGGACCTAACAACATGACTGAGACCGTAGTAATTGTTAGCGAACGCAGGTGAGGTATTTTAAATTTGATCAAGTTCAGATTGGATCCGTACAAAAACGTAGCAGCAACAACAAACAATGCATAACCACTGAATCTTCCTAACGAGTTATCTGCGTTGGCCATGATGAGTATAACTGTTCCGCCAAACCCAATGAATGTGCCCACTATGGCAAGTCCTCTGAATCGTTGTGAAAACAATATGACTCCGATAATCATTGTCCAGATAGGTGTTAGGCTATTCATCACGCCTGCTATAGAGCTATCAATCTTTGTTTGCGCAAATGAGAATAGAAATGAAGGAATAAAAATACCTATCATGCCTGACAGAAGTAGTTTTCCATAATCGGTAGAAGTAAGCCCTTTGAGTTTTGTAAGTGCGATTGGCAAAACAAAAATAGCAGCGAACGCCACGCGAAGCGCTCCGACTTCACCTCCTGAGAAGACCACCAAACCCTTTTTAATCAAAATGAATGAGGTGCCCCAGATGAGCGCTAAAATGATAAGTAAAATAATAGAGCTAAAGTCTTTTTTTTCTGTCATGTTTTGCTGGAAGCACGCAAAGATTGAAAATCCCTCAGCGAATTCAAATACGGAAACTTGCTATAATTTAGGCAAGGACAAGCTCTCCTGCATAGGTCACCGCCACGTCATCCAGAATAGAATAAATCTCATCTAAAGAAAGAGATTCGACCAGTTTCGCACGGACGGGTTTAAAATTTGGAGTGCCTCTGAAATAATTAGAATAGTGGCGTCTCATTTCTAAAATCCCTAATCGCTCACCTTTCCAGCGAATAGAAAAGTCTAGGTGCTTCTTTACCACCTCTACGCGCTCCTCAATACCTGGTTGAGCCAGATGCTTTCCCGTTTCAACAAAATGTTTTATTTGAGAAAATACCCACGGATTGCCAATAGCCGCGCGGCCAATCATGATCCCATCAACACCGTATCTGTTTTTATATTCTAGAGCCTTTTCGGGTGAGTCGATATCTCCGTTGCCAAAGATCGGGATAGTTATTCGAGGGTTGTTCTTTACCTCTCCGATCAAAGTCCAGTCTGCTTCGCCCTTATACATTTGCACGCGCGTACGGCCATGTATACTCAATGCCTTTATACCAATATCCTGAAGCCGCTCTGCAACCTCTGTTATGTTTTTGGTTTTATCGTCCCAACCCAATCTGGTTTTCACGGTTACCGGCAAATGCGTGCACTTTACAATCTCCTCAGTCATCTTCACCATCTTGGGTATATCCTGAAGCAAAGCTGCTCCCGCTCCTCGGCATGCTACAGCTTTCACAGGACAACCATAGTTGATATCAATAAGGTCAGGGTTGGCTGCTGTAGCGATTTCGGCAGATTGTACCATGTTGCCCACATCTCCACCAAAGAGTTGAATGCCAATGGGGCGTTCATATTCGAAAATATCAAGCTTCTTTCTGCTTTTGGCAGCATCCCGAATCAATCCTTCAGAGGAAATAAACTCGGTATACATAAGGTCCGCTCCACCTTGCTTGCATACAGCACGAAATGGAGGATCACTCACATCTTCCATCGGAGCGAGCAGAAGTGGAAAGTCACCTAACGCTATGTTGCCAATTTTCGCCATATTCGTGCCTACTTGTCTATAGGCGGGGCAAATTTAGGGGATTTTTAAGACTTTCAATTTGATATGAGTAGTGAACTATTTGAGCATCAACGACCCGCTTGGACGTCTGTAATTCTCATTTTCGTAGTATCCATGATGGGTTTTGTGATCATTGGTCCCATTATAGGTTTTATTCTCTCTATGCCATTTATCGAAGGTGGCTTGCTCGACTTTCAATCAAAACTGGCGAACCCCACAGCCTATCCTGAACTAAGGATCCCTCTTTTTATTATGCAGGGCAGTGCAACTTTCTTTGGGCTCATTTTAATTCCAGCACTTTACATCAAAGGGTTTGAAAAAAAGAACCCACTCATGCTTTTCCAAAACAAAGCGATATACGCACAAAGCATTATTATCACCATTCTAATTATCATTCTGTTCATGATCCCTAATTCTTTTTTCATAGAATGGAATGCTAACCTCACCATGCCTCATTTCCTTAAAGGCTTTGAATCTTGGGCTCGTGAAAAGGAAGATATGGCTGCTAAAATCACCACTTACCTTACTCATTTCGATACATTCGGTCATTTTGCGTTAGCATTTTTTGTCATTGCTATTTTAGCAGGTATTGGTGAAGAATTGGTGTTCAGAGGAATGCTACAACCGGAGCTGCACAGAGCAACAGGGAATATCCATGCTTCAATCTGGATTTCAGCCATAATGTTTAGTGCAATACACTTACAATTTTTTGGATTTGTTCCGAGGATGTTACTTGGTGTAATGTTCGGATACCTGTATTATTGGTCTGGTAATATAATTATCCCCATGCTGGCTCATTTTGTAAATAATGGTTTCTCTCTTTTGATGGTGTATTTATACCAATTGGAAATTATTTCAATTGATCTTGAGTCAGGAGAATCAGCTTCACCTTTTATTGTGGCCTTTTTTACCATCATCACATTCGGGCTACTTCTTTATCTAAAAAAATTCCACAGAGAAAATAACAGCTTTGCTTCGTGACATCAGCCCTAAAAAAGTATAACAATCTTACGCAACGGCTCATTACTGCCTTTTTAGGAGCAGCCGTTATTATTTTTGGTGTTGTTTATAGTGAATGGACCTACTATGCTGTATTTTTTATACTCTGCCTTTGCACACTCATAGAGTTTTATGATCTATCCGGGTTAGATGGCATGGTTCCGCAGAAAACATTTGGCACAATTTGCGGCATGCTCATTTTTTCACTTTCTTTTTTTATTGAAAAGGAGGACATCTCCTATCGTTATTACTTCCTGATATTTCCGATCGTGTCCTTTGTATACATGATTAAGTTATACAAAAAATTTGAACGAAAGCCGTTTACCAATATCGCTTACATGATTCTTGGTTTGTTCTATGTGGCCATGCCATTTTCATTACTCAATATTGCCGCTTACGAAAACGGATATTATAATTATGAAATTATTTTTGGGTGCCTTTTTATATTATGGGCAAGTGACACTGGCGCTTACTTTGCTGGCACCCGTTTTGGAAAGCGAAAACTTTTTGAACGCATATCACCAAAGAAGTCATGGGAAGGCGCGCTCGGTGGTGCTTTGCTTGCCTTTCTTTTCACGCTGGGAATTGCTCACTATTTTGATTCTTTGGAATTGTGGCAGTGGGTCACCATTTGTATCATCATCATTATCGGTGGCATCTATGGCGACCTCATTGAATCACTCCTAAAGCGTAGCATAGAGATTAAGGATTCAGGTGCCAGCTTACCTGGTCACGGTGGCTTCCTAGATCGCTTTGATGGATTGTTGATCTCTGCGCCTTTTATCGTGGCTTTTTTGGAGATTTTTTAGGTCGGCATCAAACACAATTTAATCATTCCGCAAAGTATCCACAGGATTGGCCTGTGCTGCCTTCATTGTTTGTGACAGAATGGTTGCCAATCCGAAGGACAGAATAATAATAATACTCAAAACAATTTCTGTTGCACCAATTGGTATTTTATAATGCTGGGATCTAAAATAAACCTTATCGAAAAAAAGATAAGTGAGTGGTAAAGCAATACATGAAGCAATCACAATCAATTTCAGGAAATCTTTTGAGAGCATCACAATCATTCCACTGATGGAGGCCCCCATCACCTTACGAATACCAATTTCCTTCGTTTTACTTTCCACAGTCAATACCACCATTCCTAAAAGCCCCAAACAAGAAATAGTAATAGCCAGAAAGCCAAGAAAACCACAAATTTTTACCAGGACGAAGTAATGGGAATATGCGTCTTCAATTTCCTCTTCGAAAA
Source organism: Cyclobacteriaceae bacterium (assembly GCA_049289315.1). GTDB lineage: Bacteria > Bacteroidota > Bacteroidia > Cytophagales > Cyclobacteriaceae > ELB16-189. The sequence goes on along the minus strand of JBATLM010000023.1, from coordinate 8,189 downwards.
AGTGAGCTGCAAATTTTTTCTCGCCTGCTAGTGGCTTCCACGACTCTTCCATATCTGTCAACGTACCGAGGATATTAGTGCTTGCAATTTTTACATTGGCCACATGCCATTGCCTCTCATCATACCGGAACATAAAACTTTCTATTGACTCATCCAATGGAGCGTAATGAAAATTTTCTACCACACCGATTACCTCTAACTCCTTATCGTCAAGAATAAAGATTTTGCCTAATGCTGCAGATGAACTCTCTATACCGTTCTTCTCTAAGAAAATTTCGTTAACAATTATCTTGTTCTTACTTATTTCACTTTGCTCAAAATTCCTTCCAACTAACAATTCCAAATTTAAGTTAGAGAGGTAATGATCATCAATGACCATTTGAAATACCTCTAATGAATCTGATCCATCGGTGTGTTTTAAATATTTCGGCTCCATCCCTTCAACACCCATAATGTGTGACGACATGGATATTGCAGAAACACTGGCTAATTTTGAAAATTCGTTTCTGAACAAATCTGGATCGGTGTCTTGAAGTTGCACGTCAAGAATATTTTCCTGTTGAAATCCAAAATCATAATTGATAGTTTTTTTGTACTGGTTTAGTATCACGACTACACTTGTAATAAAACCAATCGATAAGGCGAATTGAAATACTGTCAGTGATTTTCTAAAACTAAACTTAGATTTATTTTTAATGGGTACTTTCTTCATAGCTGTAATAGGATTGAGCCTTGAGAAATAATAAGCAGGCACGAAACCTGTCGTAGCACCTACCGCGATTGCAAAAAGGATAAAATAAAAAACAGTTAAGGAATCTAAATCCAGACTGATTGCATCACCACTCACCAGCATGGATAAAAATTCCTGCCTTATGATCGTAAAAATATAAAAGGCCAGTCCAAGCGCTACAAAGGATATAATGATGGTTTCAATAATGAATTGCATAAATATTTGTTGCTGAAGACTTCCCATCATTTTTCTAAGCCCTATTTCTTTCATTCGTTTGAGTGCCTGCGCTATTGAAATATTGGCATAATTAAAACTTGCAGGAATTAGAATGAGAAGTGCTATAACAATAAAACCACTTAAGGAGGGGAGGTCCCATTCAGGCCCAATAGAATTACTTAGGGATCGGCCAGCAGCAATAGAGGTGAGCTTTTGAAGTTCAAATGATATATTAAAATCATCGGAATCATTTACCCTTGCTGCTTCTTCATTCAAATACCGTTGCAGGTGATTGATATCGGTTGTCGGTGGCAACTGAAGGTACACATACTGATTTCTAAAAGCTTTGATGCTTTCTTTGGGGGATACGTTAACACCATTTAGTCCGATCCCATCCAGACTTTGATAAGAAACCAAGGCTTCAAATTGCATGTGTGAATTCTTGGGGTGATTTTCAAGAACACCTGTTACTTCAAAATCAGCATCTCCAAGTTTGATTATTCTTCCTATGGGATCAGCCTCACCAAAAAGTTTTTTGCTCGCACGCTCAGAAAGCACCAATGTGTTGGCTCTTTCAAGCGCCTTTTCCTTATTCCCTTTTATCAATGGAAATGTAAATACCTGAAGAAAGTTCGGGTCCACATAAAATCCAGTTAAGGGGATTTTTTTGTTCTCCAATTCAACATCTCCATTTAGTGTGGCGCTTACCCGCACCACCTGATCAATACCCGAGTAGCCAGCATTGAGTTGTTGAGCTAAAAATGAAGGAGCAGAAGACCACTCCCTCTTCTCTGTTTTATCATCTGTTATAGATATAACCCTATAGATGTTGTCCTTATTGACATGAAATTCATCGTACTTGGTTATAAAAGAAAAGAACGCAATGAGCAACAGGCAAATGGACATGCCCACGGCTAGGCCTACTACGTTGATGACAGTAAAGAATTTATACTTCACAAGACTTCTTGTAGCAATCAAAAAGTAATTTTTGATCATCCCTGGATTAAACGAAGTAGAAGCAAACGGATGATTAGACGCATGCTGTTTCCTTCTTTTAACCGCATAGGAAAACATCAAAGAAATAATTTGTCGTCAATAGTGAAGCTTGGCATTTCTTACAGACATGATTTTAAGGTTCTGGTGAAATAATTCCTCCACATCACCATGCAAATCTTCTATCTGGGCATTCTTGCAGTATTTTTCAAATAAGCGGTCAGCAATAACCGGAGGTTTGATTCCTTTTTTCATTTTGCTAGCTCCAAATTTGCTCCTGATACATTCCACAACTCATCTCTTAGGTTTTTCATCTGATGAAGTCCAACCTTGCCTGATTGCGTCAACTCAAAGAACCGCTTTCTCCTTCCTCCTCTTTCTTCTGTAGGTTCACCCAACCATGACTTGATATAACCTTTTTCTTCCAATCTGGTAATGGTAGAGTGCAGAGCACCTATACTTATACTACGATTAGCTCTTTTTTCAATGTCTTCTTTGATGATTACCCCATAAGCTTCATCTCCATAGCTTGCAATAGTTAACAAAACCAGTTCTTCAAACTCACCAATAAAACCTTTCATATTAATATCTTTTTAAAGACGCTTTCAATTGCCCGATATAGCCTTTAACTGTAATACGCGCAATATGTTTCTATTTTTAAGAAGAAATATGTAAATGTTGATCTTTTACCCATAAAATTGGCCTTTTTTTACTCACCTCTGTGTTTAACTTTTTTTATTTTGGTTGCTCAAATGACACTGGAATCATTTGATACTTTTTTCAATTCTTGCATGTGTTTATTTCTATATCTTTGCACCCGTTTTAAGACCGATACCAAGAAAAAAACGAACCCACATGGCATACATTGAACCTGCCCCGCTTTTAGACAAGGAGAACCCGTTTGAAGCGATGATGTCCCGATTTCAAACTGCATCACAAATCTTAGGATTGGATGACGAAGTGTATAATGTGCTTAAATCTCCTGCCCGTCAGGCGATTGTTTCGCTACCTGTTACAATGGATGACGGAAGCATCAAAGTTTTTGAAGGATATAGGGTGATTCACTCCACTATATTGGGACCGTCCAAAGGAGGTATTCGCTTCGATCCTCACGTAAATCTAGATGAAGTAAAGGCATTGGCTGCATGGATGACCTGGAAATGTGCTGTTGTTGATATTCCATATGGTGGTGCCAAAGGAGGCGTTTGCTGTAATCCTAGGGAAATGTCTGCTGGAGAGATTGAGCGACTTATGAGGTCTTATACGCTTTCCATGATTGATATTTTCGGGCCTGATAAAGATATACCCGCACCAGACATGGGCACAGGACCCAGAGAAATGGCGTGGTTGATGGACGAATACTCTCGGACACAGGGTATGACAGTAAATGCCGTTGTAACTGGGAAACCAATCGTTTTGGGTGGATCTTTAGGGCGAACTGAAGCTACCGGACGAGGAGTAATGGTAACAGCGATGTCTGCCATGCAAAAATTAAAGATCAATCCTTACAACGCCACATGTGCCGTTCAGGGATTTGGTAACGTAGGTTCATGGGCCGCTCGATTATTAGCAGAACGCGGCCTAAAAGTGGTTGCTATCAGCGACTTAAATGGTGCATACCACAATGAAAATGGTGTAGACATTGAGGCAGCCGTAAAGTACAGGGACGAGAACAAAGGCTCTTTGGAAGGATTCAAAGGTGCCGAACATATCTCAGGTGAAGAAATCCTTACTCTGCCCGTAGATGTACTTGTACCTGCTGCTACTGAAGATGTTATTAATAGCCGGAACGCTGAAAAAATTCAGGCGAAGTTGATTGTGGAAGGTGCCAATGGCCCTACCTCTTCAAAAGCAGATAGCATCATTAACGAGAAGGGAATTATCGTAGCTCCAGATATCTTGGCTAATGCAGGTGGAGTAACCGTTTCTTATTTCGAATGGGTTCAAAATCGATTAGGCTATAAATGGACAGCAGAGCGTGTTAACAGAAGGTCAGATCGGATCATGAAAGATGCATTTGATCATGTATTTAAAACTTCGCAAGACTACAAAGTACCATTGCGCATCGCAGCTTATATGGTAGCTATTGATAAAGTAGCTAAGACCTACAAGTATCGCGGAGGATTTTAAATCGAAACCTATTGACCCATGTGCTGTTTTCTTTAATTTGTGAATAGCTTAAATTGATCAATCAAACTGCGGCACAATTATCATGACGATTCATAAAGAAGGACGTACACTACTTTTTTTTCTTTTAGTTTTTTTTGGCTTAGTCAACATTGCTGTTTCAAACTATCTGCCTGGTTACGAAACTGCACGTCTTTTAATTTTGATTGGCAGCGTTATCCTTTATCTGCTTGTGTTGCAATTTTTCCGCAACCCAGTATTTAAAATCTCAAAAAACGAGAATCAGGTGTTGGCACCTGCCGATGGAAAGGTGGTAGTGATTGAAGAAACTGAAGAAACTGAATACCTAAAAGGGCGCAGAAAACAGATTTCAATTTTCATGTCACCTGTTAACGTGCATGTCAATCGCATGCCTGTAGAAGGTTCAATCAGCTATTACAAATACCATCCTGGTAAATATTTAGTAGCCTGGCACCCAAAATCCAGCACCGAAAACGAAAGAACTACTGTAGTTGCCAAAATGAAAAATGGCACTGAAGTGCTTTTTAGGCAAATCGCGGGAGCTGTGGCCAGAAGAATCAAATGTTACGTGACAGAAGGTCAACAAATGGAGCAAGGTCAAGAGTTTGGATTTATCAAATTCGGCTCTCGAGTGGACGTATTCCTGCCTATTGACACCAAAATCAACGTAAAAGTGGGTGATATCACCAAAGGTGGAAGAACCGTTTTGGCTGAGTTATCTTAACCATTCATATAAATACTTCCTTTACTGGTTGATTTGGAACAAAAGTTCATCCGCCTAACGCGTGTTTTTAGCCTTTGTAATGGTTATCTTTGCAAATTATAATTTGTTGTGCATCACTTGGTTACTGTTTTTTCGTGAAGTACACATTTCAAAATCTTAAAAGAACACATGAGCCAAACCATCAAGTTCGTTTCGAAACAACATGATTTTTTTACTACCCTCAATCAAAGGGTAAACGAATATTTTAAATCACGGAACATTAGCCGCAACGCTAACTCATCAATGGTATTTAAAACCGTTGCCATGTTCGCCATGTACTTTGTCCCGTATGCAGTAATTATAAGTGGTAATTATTATAACACCTTAGGCTATTACCTACTCAATGCTGTGATGGGTTTAGGATTAGCAGGAATTGGCATGTCTGTAATGCACGATGCTAACCATGGGGCCTATTCCAAAAAAACATGGATTAATGATTTAATTGGGTATTCATTGAATCTTGTTGGAGGAAATGCATTTAACTGGAAAGTGCAACACAACGTATTGCACCATACTTTTACGAATATAGAAGGAGTTGATGAAGATATTACACCAAGGGGTGTGCTTCGTTTCTCACCCCACACTGATTGGAAACCCTTCCATCGTTTTCAATATATTTATGCCTGGCTCTTTTACGGACTACTTTCATTCGTTTGGATCGTTTTTAAAGATTATGGACGACTAGCCAGATACAAGAAAGACGGAATAGTGAAAAAGCAAAAAGCCAACATTTGGAAAGAATGGAGCATTCTTATCTTTTCTAAAATATTCTATTTTTCCTACATGATTGGCATTCCATTGATGGTATTACCATTCGCATGGTGGCAAATATTTTTAGGGTTTTTTACGATGCATTACGTATCCGGATTCATTTTGGCTGTCATATTTCAACCTGCGCATGTGGTGGATGGCACCGAATTTCCGCTGCCTGACGAAAAGGGTAATATTTATAACACTTGGGCTATTCACCAACTTCACACTACTACCAACTTTGCGCAAAACAATAGAATACTTTCATGGTATGTAGGTGGCTTAAATTATCAGGTAGAGCATCATTTGTTTTCAAACGTATGCCACGTTCACTACAGAAAATTGTCTGCAATTGTAAAACAGACTGCTGAAGAATTTGGTCACCCTTACAAATCAAACAGAAGATTCAGAGATGCCATGATTGGCCATTATAAAATCCTAAAAGAACTCGGCAAAAAGGATTCTATGTTGGGTCAGTTACAACCCGTAAAAGCTTAGATCAGGAGATTACTTCATCGAAGGCCTTGGTGAATTGTTTCATTTCATCCAATGTGCCTATGCTCACGCGACACCATTCTTTTCCCTTACTCCTATTCAGAGCTATCCGAATAGAACTCAGGAACTCTTAAGTCAAATAAACTTACCAAAACATTTTAAGCTCAGGTCCACCACGCCAACTGGCGAGAGACTCTGAGTGGGAATAAGTCAAAACCGGCTAATTTCTCAACTCTTGATTAGAACTTTCGTAACATAAAGTGTTATCAAAAAACAGAAGCATATTATACTCAAATTAACTGATGCACGGAAAATCCATATTTGTTCTTTAAAATTATGTTTCAAATATCTTGTTATTAATACCGCAACTCCCATTAGCAAAAACCAAATAGTAAAGAATAATGATACTTTTCCTCTGTAAACTGTAGTTACCGCATCGTGTACTAGCCCGCAAAATATGAACGTGAATAATAAGGCAACTGTAATGGGCAAAATTCTTTTCAGAGGTTTATATATGTATTTCCCCAAATAATATCCAAAAATTGGATTCCAAAAATTCCAAAATGTGGAGAAATTTTTGGCTCCTAATGAGCGATGAAGGTTATTTCTCAATGACTTGGAACTTCCAATCGGCACGCCATTTCTTTTCCTTATGTATTCAGCTAATATCATTCTACTTAGTAGTAGTGTTGGCTGCCGTTGGCAAAACGATTTAATTCATTCTATATTTTTCTCTGTACTCTGTTGGGCTGATACCTTCTTTCTTTTTGAATAATCTTGAGAAATAGGGCGGGTACTCAAAACCCAATTCGTAAGCTACCTCAGCGATGGTTTTGTTGGGGTTCAACAAAATATTCTTGGCCTCATCAATCAAGTACAGTTGCAAATGCTCAGTAGATGTTTTGCCAGTTTCTTTTTTCAGTGTATCGCTCAGGTAGCGTTGTGAAACCGACATGCTTTCTGCAATTTGCTCAATGCTCGGTATCCCTTTTTCTTGTAATTGCCTCGAATCAAAATAATCATCTAACTGCTGATTAAACTGCTCCAACAAATCATTGGAAAGCTCTTTTCGATTGAAGAACTGCCTTTCGTAAAAGCGATTGGCATATTTAAAAAGGGTGCTCAATTGAGAGATGATGATTTCTTTGCTAAACTTATCTTGGTTGTTTTGGTACTCCATGTCAATACTCTCCACGATAGATTCTATAAGCTTTTCTTCTTTTGGAGAAAGATGTAAAGCTTCGTTTACTGTGTAAGAAAAGAACCCGTATTTCTTAATCTGGTGCGCTAGTTCAGTCCCTTTCAAAAAGTCTTCATGAAAGTTTATCGAAAAACCCTTTTGCTCGAACACCACACTGCTATCCCATTGCAACACTTGTCTTGGAGAGATGAAAAAAAGCGCGCCATTAGTAAAATCGTATTTAGTTCGTCCGTAGTTTAAATCGCCCTTTACAATCTTCTTAAAGCTAATGGTGTAGCAATCGTTGGTAATGGGTGGTGAACTCTCTTTCGGGCACGGCAAAAAACCATCACCTATAGCAGAAAACACACTCAACATGGGATGCTCAGGGCGCGGAAGTTCCAGATAATCTATGTATGCCGATAATGTTTTAAAATGCTGCATCTTATTTTTTTAATTCGTTTTCTACGGATAACAATTGTTCCTGGTATGCTTCAATTCTGGCGTGGGCTGTGCCGTCAATCAACAAAATAACCACCAACATGGCGATGGTTGTAATCATACTAGCGCGCCAGATAGGTGTGTTGACAAAAAAGATGACAAGGGAACAAGCTGCAATGATTAAAGGAATAGCTGTGAAAACAATGTTTTTATATTCCTTTAAAGTGCTTTGAGCCCGTTCAAGTTCTGATGCAACAAAGGCCGAAGCATTCGTATTGAAGTCCCTTTCAAACTGTGCAATTCTTGATTTATTGGTAAAAAATAATCCAAGCCCAATGATCAATAATAATGCACCCGCCACTAATGTGGGAATAATGTAGGCTTTGGCTATGTCGGTTTTTCCCAATTGCCAAAAACCTAGGCTCGCGGCCATAAATACCGCTCCGAACAGAATGAAGAAGGGAGTTGAAAAC